>NZ_LT906455.1:2100000-2347607 GCF_900187115.1 Aliarcobacter butzleri | reverse complement strand
TTATTTATAAACTCTTTATTTAATCGTAATTGTAGATATTATATCGAAATTTTTTATAAAAGAACTTCAATAAGATATAAATAACAAAATTTAGCTAAATATAAGAGTTGTACACGTAGTGAATAAGTTGTGAATAATTTTTTTCTTTTAGATAAAATATTTTTATACAAATACGATATAATCGAATTTTAAATTATGTGAATAAAAATTATGAATAAAGAGTGAAAAGTTGAAAATATTAGGAATAGACCCAGGAACTAGAAATTGTGGATATGCGATTGTTGAAAAAAATGGAAGAGATTTAAAACTTATTGAAGCAGGTCTAATCAAAATAAAAACAAAAATTTTACAAGAGCAAATTGTAGAAATGACAGAAGGCTTAGATTTGCTTTTTAAAAACCATAAAATAGATCAAGTTTCTATAGAAGATATGTTTTATGCATTTAATCCAAAAACAGTTATAAAACTAGCTCAATTTAGAGGAGCAATTAGTTTGAAGATTTTACAAGAGTTTGGAAATTTTAGTGAATATACTCCACTTCAAGTAAAACAAGCAGTTACTGGAAATGGAAAAGCAACAAAAGAACAAGTTGCTTTTATGGTAAAAAGACTTTTAAATGTAAAAAAAGAGATAAAACCACTTGATATTACTGATGCAATCGCAATTGCATTAACTCACGCACAAAGATTGTAATTAAACTTTAGATATAATCAAAACTTTAAAAAATTAGGATGATTTTAATGACAAAAATAGGAATATTAGCTTCATATAATGGTAGTGGATTTGAGACTATTCAAAAGGCTATTGAAAATAAAATACTTGATGCAAAAGTTGTAGTTGTTATTACAAATAATACAAATGCAGGAGTTTTAGAAAAAGCAGAATCTTACGATATTCCATATTTTATAATAAATGATAAAAGATATCCTGGTCAAGACATTGATGATAAAATTACAAGATTACTTTTAGAGTTTGGTTGTGATTATATATTTTTATCAGGATATATGAAAAAAATAGAATCAAAACTTTTAAAAGCATATCCTAACAAGATAATAAATACTCATCCAGCAATTTTACCTTCGATTTATGGAGGAGTTGGAATGTATGGTAGATTTGTACATGAAGCTGTAATTAAAAACGGTGAAAAAGAATCTGGGGTTACAATACATTTTGTAAATGAGGTTTATGATGAAGGTGAAAAAATTTTAGTAAAAAAACTAAAATTAGAAGAAAATGAAACAGTTGACACTCTTGAAGAAAAAATAAAAAATTTAGAAAAAGAGGCAATTGTAGAAGCTTTTAAAAAGATATTAGGTTAAACCTAATATCCTTATTTGATAATATTTGCTAACTCTTGTGGAGTTGAAATTTTAGTTATATTTGTAACTTTTAAGTTATCTAAAGTATAAACTATAATTTTTCCATCTTCTTTAGTAAAATTATCTTTGTTTGTATCATCTAAAAGTAAAATTGAAAAAGGATATTTTTTCATTTTTGGAAGAGCTATATATTTTGAAATTAAACTTGGCATTCCTGAAATATCAGCAATATAAACAGCATTGTTTTTTTCTAAAATATTCTCTTTTTCGCTTAATGGTAAAAGATAATCTCTTATCATATCACTTGTTGCTTTATCACTAGCAAATAAAATTGTTTTGATATTTGCGTTTAATGTATGTTCTTTTTCAAATTGGTCTTTGATTTTTAGTTCAGAAACTGTACTATCAACAGCCAAAGGATTAGCAAATGCAACAACACCTAAAAAAATTGTAAGTAGCAATTTTTTAATCATAAATTTTTTCCTTTAATTAAAAATATCAAAAGTTTATCTATAAAAAGTAAATGAAAAGTTAATTTTCTTTTGATAAAGTTGGAAGATGCCATTTTCTATAATAAGCAATAATTCTCAACGCTACACCCAAAATAAAAACTATTGATAAAGTAAATAAGTTTCTTATTTCAAAAAGTTCTAAAATATAAACAGCAATACCTACAATCAAAGCTACACTTGCATAAAATTCTGAAACTAATATAAATGGAACTTTATTGATTAAAATGTCTCTTATAGTTCCACCACCAACAGCAGTTATAAAAGCAAGAATTAATACACTTAAAAAATTAAAACCACTATTTATTGCAATAATTGCTCCAGCAATAGAAAAAGATACCAAACCAATAGCATCAGAAATAACAAATGCCCATTTTCCTTCTAAATCATCAATCTTATGAAGTTTGAATAACATAGCGATTAAAACTGTAGTAATAACCAAAATTAAAGGAAGATTTGAAGTAAAAACATAAGGTGTTCTATCTGCAAGAACATCTCTTATCATTCCTCCACCAAAAGCAGTTAAAAATGCAGCAATAAAAACTCCCAAAATATCAAGTTTATTATAGACCCCCATTAGAAATCCACTAAGAGCAAAGCAAATAATTCCTATAATATCAGCAATTTCAAATGCACTCATTTATAAAATCCTTAAAATTTAAAAAATTGATAGACCAGTTTTTGTAGTAAATAATTCTAGAGCTTTTGTTCCAATTAGTGAATTTCCTTGAGTATTTAGTTTTGGAGAATATACACAAATTGCCATTTTTTTAGGAACAATTGCGACAATTCCTCCTCCAACACCGCTTTTTCCAGGAAGTCCAACTTTATAAGCAAAATCTCCACTTGCATCATAATGACCGCAAGTAAGCATAAGTGAACTTATTCTTTTTGCTTTTGATTCAGTGAGAATTCTTTCATTTGTTATTGGATTTATTCCATGATTTGCCAAAAAAAGCATTGAACTTGCAAGTTGAGACGGGCTCATCATAATAGAACATTGTTTAAAATATGTTTTTATAACTTCGTCAATATCATTGTGAATATTTCCAAAACTTTTAATCATATTTATTAGCGCGTAGTTTCTGAATCCATGTTCTAGCTCAGAGTGAAAAATCTCTTCATTAAAATCTATGGTTTTATCATTTGAAACCATTTTAATAAAATCTAAGATTTGATTAAAAGTGTCATTTTTATAAATAGAAACCAAAGTATCAGCTGTTACTATCGCACCAGCATTTATAAATGGATTTCTTGGAATTCCATTTTCATATTCAAGTTGAACTAGTGAATTAAAAGGATTTCCCGATGGTTCATGACTAACTCTTTTATATAACTCTTTTCCATAATAGTTTAAAGCCAATGTAAATGTAAAAACTTTTGAAATGCTTTGTATGGAGAATTTTTTATCTATCTCTCCAACTCCAAAAGTTTGACCATCAAACATTTTGATTGCCATAGAAAATTGATTAGGATTTACATTTGCAAGAGCTGGAATATAACTAGCAACTTTTCCTTCAACAAAAAGAGCTTGAATCTCTTTTTCAATCTCTTCTAAAATAGTTTGATAATTCATTACTTTTCTAGTAATTCTTTCATTGCAAGAGCAGTTTGTCTAATTTCCCATTGTGCGTGAGAATCATCTCTTAATCTAAAATAGTTTGCAAGTTGAGTTGGTTGAAAAGCTCCCCAAATTTGTGAATAACCAGCTTGTGGGATTATTCTTCTAGCTTCTTGAGGTTTAACACCATTTTCTAGTAGTTCAAAATATAACTCTTCACTTTGTTTTATTAAAGCTTCAACTTTTGGATTATTTTGTAGTTTTTCACTAATATAAAATTCAAAAGGAACTCTTTTCCCACTTACATATCTTCTACTTAATTCTTGCCAATTTACTCTGTGTCTCACCATTTGGCTTCGTGTTGGGAAATCAACTTTGTATAAAAATACTTTGAAGTATTGTTTTATAATTTCACACTCAATTTCTGTATTGTAGATAGTTCTAATATCAAAACTATAGGCATTTTCATTGTTTTCAAAATCATAAACTAAAGCTCTATAATTTGTAAGAAGATATTTTCCATCACAAATAAGTTCACCAAATTTTTTTACATTTGAGTATTCTAAAGCTAATATCTCTTTATGTTTTTCATTTGTTGGGTCAAGTAATACTGGTACAAACTCAAAACTTGAACTTGGAAGCCCTTTACTTTCAGCTGCAAGTCTGTTGTATAATGATTCACTTCCTAAAGCATTTGGATTTTGATAACAAATTGAAGCAACTTGAGTAATAGCTAAGATTCTATTTTCTTCATTTAAGTTTGCTTTTGAAAAATCCCAATTTTCCACAAATGCAATATTGTCTCCAAAAATATTCTCTTTTTTATTTATCAATTGAATCATTTTATACCCTTTTTCTTAATTGGATGAATTATACAAAAAAAAGTATTTGAATTCATTAAGTATGAAGTTATAAATATTAGTTTTGATATTATATTAAAATTATTTTATTATCGAAATGAATAAAAATGAACATAAAGAAGATTATAAAAATTAGTTTTATGATAATGTTATTTATAGTTTTAGTTATAGGAATTATAAATACAATAATTATTTATCAAATCAGAGAAAACAATTTCACAAAAGAATTAATCACAAACTTAGTATCAATGCAAGAAAATATGAATGAGTTACTAAAAGATATTACTAATGTAACTTCCGTAAAAGAGTTAGAAATTAAAAAAGAAGCTTTTATAAAATATGAATTAAAGTTTGAAGCTATTGAAAAGAAATTTAAGCTTAAAGATGAAAAAGATTTTGTTGATTTATTTATTCCAGATATTTATAAAGATGAAGTTATTTCTACAAAACTTACTCTTTTATATGAAAATGAAAAAGAGATAGAAGATGCCTTTTATATTATTTATGATTTAGAAAATAAAAAGTTAGATTTAAAAGAGGAGTTTGATAAAAATTATCCTATTGAAAATCAAATAAGAAAAGAGCTTGATTTAAAAATACAAGAGTTAAAAAGTTACAAATTATTCAAATTATTTAGTGACGTGAAATATTATAGTAAAGAGACACTTTATCAATATAAAAATCAAATAACTTTAAATAAATGGATAGAAAAGATAGAGTTATTACAAGCAGAATATAATCAACCAGAAATCGATGAGTATAAACAAATAGTTTCTAAATTAGGAAATCAAGTTGTATTATTAAAACAGATAGAAGAAAAAGAGAATGAACTAAAAAATAAGGTTTTTGATGTAATTAATCAAAATAAAATTTATAGTTCTGAGATTGAAAAAAAGATAGCAGAATTGTCAGCTGATTTTATTAATTATACATATTTTAGTGTTTTATTTTTACTTTTAATAATTGGTTCTTTCATAATAATTTTAGAATATAAAGTTTACAAAAATATAGGTTTATCTGTTGATGAGATTGAAACAAAAGTGCAAGAGGGTTTAGAAGAGATAAAAAATCTAAATCAAGAGATAGAAAATACTCAAAAAGAAGTAGTTTTTACAATGGGTGCAATTGGAGAAAGTAGAAGTAAAGAGACAGGAAATCATGTAAAAAGAGTTGCAGAATACTCAAAACTTTTGGCTTTATATTATGGTTTAGATGAAAAAGAAGCAGAACTTTTAAAACAAGCAAGTCCGATGCATGATATTGGAAAAGTCGCAATTCCTGATGCAATATTAAATAAACCTGGTCGTTTTGATGAAAATGAGAGAGAAATTATGAATACACATGCAGCCTTAGGTTATGAAATGTTAAAACATTCAAATAGACCTTTACTAAAAATGGCTGCAATTGTAGCAAATGAACACCATGAAAAATGGGATGGAACAGGTTATCCAAAAGGATTAAGTGGAGAAAATATTCACATTTATGGAAGAATAACTGCACTTGCTGATGTTTTTGATGCTTTGGGAAGCCATAGAGTTTATAAAAAAGCTTGGGATGATGAAAGAATTTTTAATCTTTTTAAAGAAGAGAGAGGAAAACATTTTGATCCAAAGCTTGTAGATATTTTCTTTGAACATTTAGATGAGTTTTTAAAAATTAGAGAAACTTTTAAAGATAAGTTTTAAAAAGATTTATTATGACTTATATTGTTCCAAACTATTTTATAGAAAAAAATGATAGTAGAATTGTTGATTTAGAAGAGATTTATTGTATAAATTATATTACAAAATATCGAGAAGATTTTTTATCGATTAGAAATACAATGCACGCTCTTATGATTCCTTTGATTGGTCAAAAAATCATAACTACAAAGGAAGAAAAACTAGATATAAACTCATCAAATATCTGTTTTTTGTATCAAAACAACTATTTTTTAAGTAAAAGAGTAAATGAAAATCTAAAATACAAATCAATAGTTTTGTTTTTTAGTGATAAGTTTATATTGGATTTTATAAAAAAATATAAAATAAAGAGTGATAAAAAGCTTGAAACTGAACTTTTTAATTTTGATTATTCAAAGTTTGAAGAGTTAAAAATAGCTATAAAATCTTTTGAAAACTATTTGGAAAAGGATTTTTCAAAAGAGCTTTTAAAACTAAAAATAGAGGAGTTATTTCTTTTAGTTTTACAAAAAGATGAAAAGAGTTTGATACAGTTTTTTAATAAAATTATAAATACTACAAAAGATAGAATCAAATATATTTTAGAATCAAATCTTGATTTTGTAAATAGTTTTGAAGATATTTGCAGTTTAACAAGACAAAATCCTTCAAAAATTAGAAAATATTTTAAAGATGAATTTAACACAACACCAAAACTTTGGATAAATGAAAAAAGATTGGAAAAAGCAACTTTGTTATTAAAAACAACAGATGAAACAATCTCTCAAATTGCAACTTCATGTGGATATTCAAGTGTATCTTGGTTTATTTTAGAGTTTAAAAAAAGATATAACTTAACACCAAAAGATTACAGATATAAAATATAACTTTTCTTATACTATTAATTTTTCAAAAAATATAAAATTTCTTAAAATAAAAAGGAATTAATTATGAATAAAAATAGTTGGAATGCAGATGATTATTCACAAAAAGCAAGTTTTGTTTCAAATTTGGCTTTTTCTTTAGTTGATATTTTAGATGTGAAAAAAGATGAAAAGATTTTGGATTTAGGTTGTGGAGATGGAACTTTAGCAATAAAGATACAAAATCAAGGTGCAAATGTAATTGGAATTGATTTAAGTGAAGAGATGGTTTTAAAAGCAAGAGAAAAAGGTATAGAAACTTTTGTTATGAGTGTTACAGATTTAAAATTTGAAGATGAGAGTTTTGATAAAATTTTTTCAAATGCTGTATTACATTGGGTTAAAGATTTAGATAAAAGTGCAAAAGAAATAGCTAGAGTTTTGAAAAAAGATGGAAAGTTTGTAGCTGAATTTGGTGGTTATGGAAATATAAAATTTTTATGTGAAGCGATGGATGAAGTTTTTTTAACGCATAAAGATTTTGGAGAGTTTAATAATCCTTGGAATTTTATAAGTGATATTGAATATAAAAAAATATTAGAAAAAAATGGTTTTGAAGTTGAATCAATAGAGTTGATAGATAGACCAACAAAAATTGAAGATATAAAAGTTTGGTTGGATATTTTTGCAAATGGAATCACTAAAAATTTAACAACAAAACAAAAAGAGATTTTTAAAGAAGAGGTTGAAAAGATTTTAAAAAATAAAATCTACTCAGAAGAGTTTGGTTGGCTTGCTGATTATGTAAGATTAAGAGTTGTTGCAAATAAATTATAAAACAATTTTAAAAATATTATAGTGATTTTCATAAGAGTAAAGTAGCTGAAAATTGTGTCTATCAAGTATTTTTTTTACGATGCTTAAACCCAAACCAAAACCATCTCTTTGAGATAGTTCTTGTGTAAAAGGTTTTAGATAGTATTCAAACTCTTTTGAGAGTTGTTTTCCTTTATTTGAAATAGAGATTTGGTTTTTATCTACTTTTATGATTATTGGAAATGAAATAGCGTATTTTAAAGCGTTATCAATCAAGTTTTTGAAAGCTATTGAAAGATAATATAAATCGGCATTTATTTTAAAATCTTCATTTATATCTATTTGGATTTTTGATTCATCTTCTAAATAGAGTTTTCCTAAAGATTCTAAAACTAAAGTTTCTGCACTAAATGTTGTTAGATTTAATTTTGCAAGATTTAGTTTTTCAAGTTCAATTAGTTCATTTGTTAAACTCTCTAAATCTGAAAAAATCTTTTTTAGTAACTCTTTTTGTGAAAAATCATCTATTTTTTCAATCGCAAATTTTCCTTTTGCTATTGGAGTTCGTAGTTCATGTCCTATATCTCTTAAAAGCTCTTCTCTTGTTTTTATAGAGTTTTCAAGTGAACTTGCCATACTATTAAAAGTTTTTGCCAAAGTTCCTATTTCATCTTTTGAGTTTATATTTATTCTTGTTGTTAAATCACCATTTGCAAAGTTTTTTATCTCTTTTGTTATTGTTTTTAAAGGAGAAAGGAGTTTTAAAAGATATAAAAAAATTAGAAAAAGTGCAAAAATATCTAAAAATACAAGGAAATTTAAAATTATTTTATCGTTGAGGTTTTGCTCATCTGGTGTTTTTAAGATATATTCTTCATCTAAATAGTTTAATTTTATAATAAATTCATCTTCAAAATGTTTTTTTAAAATAGTAATATTTCCAAAAGTATAATTTTGCTCATAAATAATCTTTGCATCGGAAATTTTAAAATCTTTCATTATTTTTAGATTGTTTTTATGAAATAGGTAATTTATATGGTTTTTATTTTCAATATTTCTAAAAACTTCTTCTATTACTTTTAAATATTTATCTTTTATTAGATTGTCCATTCTTTTAGAATTTATATTATCAACCCATAAACCAATGATTGTCATTAGAATTAGACTTATTACAAATAAAAAAGAAATTTTTTTAAAAATTGACATTTTAACCTACAAACTTATAGCCAATACCCCAAACGGATTTTATATATTTAGGGTTTTTAGAATCATCACCAATTTTAAATCTAATATTTGATATATGCATATCAATAGTTCTATTTTTTGTATTTATATCCAAAGAGCTTGCATTTAGAATCTGCTCTCTTGAAGAGATTTTATTTTGATTTTCAATTAAAAATAGAAAAATCTCAAACTCAATTTTTGTTAAATCTACTGGATAATTATCTACTAAAACTGTACGATTTTCTTTATCAATGATAAAATTACCAATATTTATTGTTTTATTAAAATCTTTTTTTAAAATATGTTCTATTCGTAAAACTAGCTCTCTTGGTTCATAAGGTTTTGCTAAATAATCATCTGCTCCAAGTTCAAATCCATGGATTTTATTTCCAATATCTCCTCGTGCACTTGAGATAACAATAGGAATATCTTTTATCTGTTTTAATTTTTTAAATAAATCAAATCCATCCATTTCAGGAAGCATCAAATCAAGAATGATTATAGAGTAGTTATTATCTATTTTAAAATGTTCTAATACATCTTTTGGTTGGTCAAATGCAACACAATCAAAGTCGTATTCTTTTAGATATTCAACTATTAGTTTTTGCATATCTTTATCATCTTCAATTAATAAAACTCTTTTATTCAATTTCCCATTCCTCTAAATAATCTGCAAACTCTTCTCTTTGTTTTTTATTCAAAACTTCATGTATTTTTTTTATTCGTTTTACTTCAAGTTTTGTAGCTTTAGTTTTTAAATCCATAAGTATTTTATAATATAACTCTTCATTAAAATTGTCAGATTCAATTATATCTTCTAAAATATCTTCTTGTTCATGTTTATATTCATAAAACTCTTTATAATCTTTTTTTAAATCAAGTAAAGCTTTTTTTATAACCTTTACTTGATCTTCATTTAAATCTAAATAGTCTAAATCTTTGTATGAATATTTATGCTTATTATCTGCATTTAAAATTAAAACAAAACTAATTAAAAGTAGAAATATCTTTAATATTTTCATATTCAATTAATCCTTTTTCAATATCACTATGACAAGCTTTGCAGTTTGCTTTACTTTTAACTTGTGGATTTTCAAAAACCTTTTCTGGAATCTTTCTATGTTTTTTCTTCCAGTAACTCGTTTGGCTTAGAGCTATTATATCTTGATTATTAATTGAATTCAAAAAATTCCAACTTGCTTTATAAGAAGAGTTTTCTGCACTGTTTTTTATTAAAAAATCTAAAATATTTTTATTTGTTTGAACATCAAGAGAAGCATCATCTCCAAAATGATTCTCTAAATCTGCCATAATTAGTTCCCATGACTTTTTAGGTAAAAGATTTGGTGGGATAAAGAGTATGGCAACTTCCACACTCGCTTACAAAAACTTCATTTTGTGCTTTGTAATCTATTGGTTCAAATTTTGAAGCAATAAATATATTTTTTGGCTCTATTAAATTAAATACCAAAAATCCAATAAAAAGTATAAACATGAAAAGAGCAAATAATTTTTGGAAAATATTTAATTTTATACTTTCACTCTCATTTGTCATTTTATAACCTGTAACAATTGAGTTTAAAGTTTGATGTTTCTTATGTAAAAATCTATCTAGCATTACACCACTTATATGAGCAACAATCAGTGCTATAAGAAGATTTGCTAAAATCTCATGAATCTCTTTGAATAGTTTCATATTTTTGAAATAAGAGTCATTTAAAAAAGCTAAAATACCTTTTCCCTCTTGTATCCCAAAAGCTAAAATACCAGTAACAATTACTAAAAAAGTTACTATTAACATAGCTATCATTACATAAGATGCTAAAGGATTATGACCAATATATTTTTGATTTTCTTCAAAAATATTATTTAAAAACTCTTTTATATTCTTTTTACCTCTTGGAAAGTCTTTAAATTTTGAATATTTAGGTCCAAAAAATCCCCAAAACAATCTAAAAGCTAAAAGAATTAATATAGCATAACCAGCAACTGCATGATAATTTAATAATTTATCATCATCAGTTAAAAATGCTAATAGTATAAAAACTGCAAACAAAGAGTGAAAGACTCTTGTTGGCAATGACCAAATATATGATTTCCCCATAATTTCCTCCTACTTTTTATCCCATTTCCCATAATTTGGAATATCTACATCTTTGTCACTAAAAACACCTTTTTGTGCATTTTTATGACAAGCAGTACAGTTAAATAATCCTTTTACTTCTTTTTGTGTGATTAAATCTTTTCTAATTTCCTTATGCTTTCTTTTTATATAAGGCATAGTTGAAATAGCATCTGGAATTTCATTTGGTGCTAAACTCTCAACTATTTTTTTACTTCTTTTGAAATTCATATTTTTTTCAGCACTATTATCATTTAAATATTTTGATAAAGTTTTGAAAGTTTCTTCATCAACTGAAGCATCATCACCAAAATGATTACTTAGATTTTCCATCATTTTATTCCATGCGTTACTTGGTAAAAGACCAGCTGGATATGCAAAATGGCAACTTCCACACTCTTTTTTGTAAACTTCATTATTTACAGGTGCTACGCTTATTTTTAAATTCTCAGCGTATAAACAACAACTAATGATACTCAAAAAGATTAACTTTTTCATATTTTCCCCTTATTTATTTATGATATATGTTATAACATCACCTTTTTGAATAGCTGTTCCTTCTTTGTTATAAACATCATTGAAATTTCTTTTTAACCATTTTTCAATTTCATTGATATCGGTTAATCTTTTTTGATTTGTTTTTGGTGAAAGTGGTTCTATAGTTTTACCTGTAAAGAAATTTTCATGCGATTTTGTCAAATCAGTACCATGACATGATGTACATGAAATCTCTTTACCTTTTTTTCCTATATGTTTTGAAGTGAAAATTTCTTCACCTCTTTTTGCATCAAAATTTTTAAAGTTTGGGTCTTCTTTTAAAGCTTCTTGTTTTAAAGAGTTTAAATATTCATCAACAGTTGAACTAAAACTAAAGCTTATCAGTAAAGCAGTAAAAATTAGAATTTTCATAAAATACTCCTAAATATTTTTATATTTAGAAGTTTAGAATAATAGTTTAAAGTTTTATTCTGAATTTACTTGACAATTTCTTGACATATATATATTCAGATTGTGGTTGATTTTTTAAATTTTACTTTTTCTAAAAATGAAATAGATTTTACGATGAGTAAAATAATGAGCCAACCTAAAATCATTGATATTAATGTATGACTTAAAAAATGATCACCAATAGACATTTTATATCCACCAGTCATCCACGCAAGAACTAAAGCAATTCCTAAAGCAATTTTTTGGTTTCGTGGTTTTTTAAATAAGAAAAATAATGCCATTAAAGAAAACCCCATACTTGCGTGACCTGCTGGCCAACATTTTATTTTTGATTTTTGTATAAAATCTTTTGGATATGAATCAAAAATTCTAACATCAGGATATCTTCCCCCATATTCTGCAAGATTATTTGGACAAGGCATATTTGTAACACCTTTAATTGATACAGTAAGAGCAGGAACAAGAATCATAGAAAGAAGTAAAATAACTAAACCTTTTTTATACTGTTCAATTATGTTAATCTTTTTAAATAAAGATATAACAACTAAAATTAAAATTAAAATAGAAAATATTTTAAATAATTTTTTAAATCCATCATAAAAAATATATTTCAAAATACTATCTTTTCTATCAACAATCCAAGACTTGCCTTCAAAATTATAAAAATAAGATTGAAGACTCATATCCCAATTTGTAAATTGAAAGAATAAAACGACAGCTATTAATAAAATAGCTGTAATTATTATTTGTTTATTGAGGTTTTCTTGCGTCATTTAAAATATCCATGTCCTTTTTATAAATTTTTGTTTCAACTTCAAATAGCCCTAAAAGAGTATGAAATAGATTATCTTGAGAAAAATCTCTATTTTTATATGAATTTAATTTATCTATATCATAATCTTTAGACATTTCTCCATCACCTAACCAAATAAATGATGCTACATTTATTTGTTCTTTTGGAGCTATTGCATATGGCATACCATGTAAATATATACCATTTTCTCCTAAACTCTCACCATGATCACTTATGTAAACAAGTGCAGTTTTTTTCGTTTTAGAATAAGGTTTTAAAAAGTTTATTGCTTTTGATAAAAAATAATCTGTATATAAAACAGCATTATCATAAGCATTTTCTATCTCTTCTTGAGTACATTCTTCTAGTTGATTTGTTTTACAAACGGGAGTAAATTTTTCAAACTCTTTTGGATATCTTTTATAGTAAGCTGGTCCATGATTCCCCATTTGATGAAGTACTATCAAAATATCTCTATCTTTATTTTTTTCAATATAATTTTCAAGTCCAACAAGCATACCTTCATCTCTGCACTCTTCTTCATTACAGATTGTATTCGTAGCAGGTGTTTTAAAATCTTCATAATCAACTCTTAAAGCAACACCTTTTGAATCTGAATTATTATCTCTCCATAACACAGCTATATCTTGTGTATCTTTTAAAACATCTAAAACATTTTCAGTTGAAATACCTTTTTTATAACTATAATTATCTTTTCCAAAAATTGAAAACATACAAGGAATTGAATGTGCAGTTGAAGTTCCACAAGAGTACATATTTGGAAAATTTATAATCTTTTCTTGTTTTAAAAGAGGATTTGTCTCTTTTTTATAACCATTCATAGAAAATCTATCTGCTCTTGCTGTTTCTCCAACTACTAAAATAATTAGTTCTTTTTGTTCTTCTATTGGTTCTACTATTTTTGAATCTTTTCCAATCTCTTCAAGAGTTGTTGGAGCTACATCCATAGATTTATTTATATAATTTCCTATACTATACATCCAAAATATTGGATTTATATTATATCTTAGAGGTTTATGCTCTCTAAAAAATGAAGTATAAAATTTACTAAAACTAAAGATTATTACTAAAATTAAAACTAAAGATAAAAGTATAGTTTTTAGTTTTGAAAATAGTTCACTTTTAAAAGATTTATATTTGATTTCTGTTTTATATATAAAATATGCTGGAAGAATTGCTAAAAAAATTACATATAAAACAAGTTTGAAACTAAATAAATCTTTTGATTCATTTAAATTTGTTTGTAAACTATTTCTAATCATCTCTGTATCAATAACAACACCATAACTATCCATAAAATAAGCAGTAAATGCTGATATTGCAAATAGAGTAATTAAAATTGGTTTTGTTGTATATTTAGAGCTAAAAATTGTAAAAATAAAAGTTAATAAACTTACCAATAAAATTGTCATTGATAATATATAAACTATATTTAAACCACTAAAACCATAAGTATTTATAACATTCTTAAAAAATGAGAAATTATAAAAAAGAGTAAAGAAGATAGAACTAAATAATATTAGTCTTTGTTGAGATAAATCCTTCAAAAATTGCCTTTGCATTTAATATTTACGAATTTTAAGTTTTAATAATTAATAAATAATAAATAAATTTTTGAATTTGATTAACAAAGTTTTTTTAAACTATTATTACTTTATTTCTTCCCGCAGCTTTTGCTTCATAAACTGCTTCATCTGCTCTTTTTATTGTTTTAATAATATCTTCATTATTTTGATATATCGTTCCTCCAATCGAACAAGTCTTTTTACCAATTTTAGGAAAATCGTAATCTTCAATAGCTTTTCTTAAGTTTTCAAGTATTTTAGAAAGAGTATTTTCTGAATTTAGTTGTAAAACTAAAATAAATTCTTCTCCTCCCCAACGAATAAGAATATCATTTTTTCTAGAAGAGTTATTTATTATTTCAACAAATTGAATTAAAACTTCATCTCCAACATCGTGCCCATAAGTATCGTTTACTAATTTAAAATGGTCAATATCTAACATTGCAACAGCAAGTTTAGAGTGATTTGTATTATATTCATAAATTAGTTTTTTATAATTTTTATCAAAAAATTCTCTATTATAAGAATTTGTAAGTTTATCTCTTATGATTTTTTCTTCTAAAGATATATTTTTTAAAATAGTTTCAGAAATATCAGTAAAACTAACTATCATCTCTTCTTCATCAAAAATATTTACTGAAACAGAAAAAGCATGTTCTTTAAAATCTTTATCAATCATAGAAACAATTCTTTTTGATTCTTCTATTGTTTTTATTTCATTTATCCAATGAGTATCTTTTTTATAAAAGAATTTATCTTTTTCTAAAAAGAATTCACAAATACATTTATGATATTTTCTGAAATTATCAAGATTTTCAAATCCTAAAAAGTCAAAAAACTTTTGATTTGCAAACTTTATATTTTCTCCATCCGTTAGTATCACAATATTATCTTGAGATTCAATCAATCTTTCAAGATTTTTATAAGACTCTTCTAATTTCTTTTGTACGATTTTTTCATTTGTAATATCCCTTGCTGAAGAGTATATAAACTCTTGCCCATCAAGTTTTATTTTTACAAGGCTTATTGCAGCATCATAATAAGAGCCATCTTTTCTTTTATGAACTCTTTCTATAAAAGTTGTATCATATTTTATAGTAGAGATAAGATTTTTAAAATCTTCAATTGTTTTTATGTCTCTATCCCAATCCAAAATTGTAAGATTTTGCATCTCTTCATCGTTATAACCTAAATATTTCTGAGTTTGTTTACTATATTCTAAAAGTTTTCCTGTGTTTATATCAGTTACAAAAATAGCATCTGAAGATAGATTGATAAATGTTTGAAATTTTGTTTTCTCTTTTAATATCTCATTTTTTAATTCTTGCTCTTTTGTTACATCTTTTATTATAGAAAATAGTATAAGACCACTTTCTGTTTCAATTGGTGAAGAGTTTACTTCAACAGTTCTGATAGTTCCATTTTTTAGCTTGTGAAAAAAGATAAAAGAGTTTTTTGTTAAAGTTTTTGCTTCTGTGTATTTTTCCTTTAATTTTTGATGAGCTAATAAATTTATTTTTGAAATATCCATTCCTTTTATTTCATCGATAGAATATCCATAAAAATCAACTGCACTTTGGTTTGCATCAATTATTTTTTGATTATTTGGATTTATTAAAAGCATTACTGAAGAGTGAGTTTTAAACATATTCTCAAATCTATTTTTTACAATTTCCATTTCTTGAATTAATATTTTTTCTTTAGTTACATCTATGTGTGTTCCCATCATTATGATAGGTTCATTCTTTTTACTCCACGATATTACTTTTCCTCTTGCTTCTATCCAAATCCAAGAACCATTTTTATGTTTCATTCTCATTTCAGATTCATAATAATCAAGTTCTTTATTAAAGTGCCTTCGTAAAAGTTGTTTACTTTTTTCTAAATCATCTGGTTGTACAAATCTCATCCATGTGTTTATAGTTGTAGGCGAAATCTCATCTAAAGTATAACCAATCATTTGTGCCCATTTTTCATTAAAGATAACTTCGTTTGTTTGAACATTCCATTCCCATGTACCAGCATTTGTTCCTGTTATTATATTTGCTAATCTATTTCTTTCTATAATTAAAGAATCTTCTTTTTCTTTTAAATTGCTTTGATCAAACATATAACCTACTATTCTAGTAACACTATTATGTTCATCTCTGATTAGATTTGTGTAGTCATAAAAATATTTATATATACCATCTTTCATTTTTATTCTATATGATTGTTCAAAATTATTTATACCATTTTCTATAAAATCTTTAACTTCTTTTTCAACTTTATTTATATCATCTGGATGTATTAAATCCATATAATTAAAATAACTAGATAACATCTCTTCTTTTTTGTATCCTAAAATATTTTCACAATTGTTAGAAATGTATTTTATAGGAAAATTCTCTTCATAAGCCCACTCTATTGTTATAACTGGACCTGATGAAAATAAATCTCTATTCTTTTTTAATTCATTAATAGCAATTTGTTCTTTTTTATAGCTCTTTTTAACAATGATAAATACAAAAATAGAAGCTAAAACAAATAAAATTAATAAAATAGTAACTGTTAATAGATTTTTTTCCCATCTAGCTAAATAATCTTCTTGGGATAAAGCAACTTGTACATAAAATGGATATTTATCCATTACTATGAAACTTCCAACTCTTTTTTCATTATCAGTTGAAGCTATATATTCTAAACTTCCTGATTTTTCTCCAGCTTTTATCTTTAATGCAATAGGATTATTTGAGGGTAAAGGTTTATTTATCTCCGATTCATTAAGTAATGGATATTTTGCTATTAATTCTGTATTTTCAGAATTTCTTAATAAAGCCACTCCTTTGTCATTTGTATTTATTGAAGATAAAGTTTTGTTTATAGTATCTATATCAATAAGAGCAGTTAGAACACCTATTAACTCTTTATTTTCATCTCTTACAGCAAGAAGTTGTGCTAGTGAGTTTTTACCTGTTGTACGAGAAACTATAACATTAGAGAAACTTTCTGTTAAATCTTTATTATCTTTAAATATTTGGAATTGTGGTCGATCTGATATATTTATATTATAATTTAAAGGGTTTGAAGAGTATAAAATATATCCATTTTTATCTATAAAATTTATAACACTGATGTCTTTAAAATTTTTTACTAATGAGTTAAACTTTTCAAAAACAATTTGTCTTCTTATTTTGTCATTTCCTTCTAAAAATAGTTTATTCTCTTTTGGTAATGTAAGTATTATATTTTGTGCAAAATTAAGTATATTATCTATTTGTTCAAAGTCATTCTCAAGTTTCTTTGTAAGTAAAATTGTAAGGTTATTTGTTTTTATTATTCCCGTTTCAACAGATCTTTTGTATTCAAGATATCCTTGAAATAAAATAACAGTTAAAACAATAAAAATAGAAAGTATAAACCAAATATTTGTAAAATTTTTTATATTAATCTGTTGTTTCAAGTTATAAATTCCTATATTTAATGTGATTATTTATTATATTGATGGTTTTCAAAAAAGCGACGCATTATATCTTATTTATATTGAGTTCATAATTATAAGTGTTTAAGCTCTTTATTCGTTATTTATAATTATAATAATTGCTATTAATAGTAGGAAATGATTTAAAAATGATAGATTATTATAAAGAAATTTTTCAATATATAAAGAAAAATATTTTTGACAAAGATTTAGCCCATGATGTTACTCAAGAGACTTTCGCAAGAGCTATAAAAAGTGCTGATTTAAATCAGATAGAAAATGAAAGAGCTTTGTTATATAGGATTGCTAAGAATGTAATGTTTGATTTATACAAAGAGAAAAATAAAATAAATAAAATAAGTTTTGATGAAGAAGAGTATACAGATAATAGTAATACAACAGAAGAAAATATAATAAAAGATGAAGAAGTTATGTTATTAATGAAAAGTTTAGATAATTTACCTAAAAAAAGAAGACAAGCATTTACTTTGCACATAGTTGATGGTTATACAAGAGAAGAAGTAGCTGAGCTTATGGGAATATCTTTAAATGCTGTTGAACAACATATAAGTAGAGCAAGTAATCAAATAAAAGAGAATTTAATTAAAGAAGAAAACAATGCCAAATAAAAATATTATATTAGAAAAAGCAAGATATTGGTTGAGTTGTTTTCAAGAAGGACAAAATATCTATTTAAATAAAGAGTTTTTGTCTTGGATAAATAATGAAGAACATCAAAGAATTTTTGAAGAAGAAAAAAGATTTAGACAAATGTTCTCAAATCTCTCAAAAGAGTGTAAAAAAGAGTTAACAACAAGAGTAAAAGAAGAATTAAGAAGAGAAAAGTTTTTAAATAAAATCAAAATTATAACTCCATTTGCAGCCTGTTTTTTGATAGTTATATTTGTATATGTTTTATATTTTAAAGATAATTTTTCTCAAAATATATATAGTGAAAATAAAATAATTCAAGATATTTTAATGCCAGATAATTCAAAAATAACTCTTGATGCAAAAACAAATATAAAAGTGGCATATTCAAAAAATAAAAGAGAAGTTTTTTTAGAAAAAGGAAAAGCTTTGTTTGAAGTAAGTCCAAATAAACAAAAACCATTTTTTGTAAAAAGCGATGATATTTTTGTAAAAGTTGTAGGAACGAAATTTGAAGTAAATAAAAAACAAGATAGAGTTAATATATCTGTTTTAGAAGGAATTGTAGATATAAATCATAGTGATTTAAAAATAACTCAACTTAAAAAAGGTGATGTTTTAGAGATAAAAAATGATGGAAAAATAGAAAAACTAGGAAAAGTATCTGTTGATAAAATGGCTTCTTGGCAAAGTGGAAACTTGATTTTTCATCAAACACCTTTATTTGAAGTAATAAATGAATTTTCAAAATATAGTAATAAAAATATAGAATTAATATTAGTAAAAAATGATAAATTTCCAATAACTGGTGAATTTAATATAAATGAATTTGATAAATTTGTAAATTTATTACCTTTAATTTATCCTATAAAAGTTGAACAAATACCAGAAAATAGGGTAATTCTAAAAGATTAAAAATTTATTTAAAAATTTTGTCAGGAATTTTCATTTTTAAAGACTTCCATTATAGAGATTAATTCTCATAATTAATAGATATAAAAAAGGAAGCAAATATGAATTTTTCTAAAAGAATAGCAATATCTACTTCACTTTCTATTATTTTAAGTTCTTCGCTTTTTGCAGCAGAATTTAATATAGAAAGTGGAACTCTTGAGAATGCTATAAAAACTATTTCAAAAACGTCAAATATGACATACTTAGTTGACACAAGAATTTTAGAGGGGAAAAAAGTTTCTAAAATAGAAAATATTGAAGGTATTGAAAATGCTTTAAAAGAGGTATTAAAAGGTACAAATCTTGAAGCAGTAATCAAAGATAATACAATTATTATCAAAAAAAAGGATATTTTAGGCAAAGGTTCTGTTTTGGAAGAAGTTTCTGTAAATGAAACTTATTCTACAGCTTCAAATTCATATACGATAAAAGAGACAAGTAGTGCCGCAAAACTTGATTTGTCTTTAAAAGAAACTCCTCAATCAGTTACAGTTATTACTCAAAAACAAATACAAGAGCAAAATCTTCAAGATTTAAATGAGGTTTTAACTCAAACTCCTGGTGTAACGATAAGTCAAATGGGACAATTTGGAGCAGGATATACTTCTTATTATGCAAGAGGAACAACAATTACTAATTTTCAAAGAGATGGTTTACCTTCATCTGAAATCAATATTGGTAGATTTAATGGTTTTGTGGGGCTAGAAGATACTGCTATTTATGAAAGAATTGAAATTATAAGAGGTTCAACTGGACTTACAAATGGAGCAGGAAATCCAAGTGCTAGTATAAATTATGTAAGAAAAAAACCAACAAAAGATTTTCAAGGAGATGCGAAAATATCTTATGGAAGTTGGGATACATACAAAGGAACACTTGATATATCTGGTGGATTAAATCAAGATGATAGTATAAGAGGGAGATTAGTTACTTCTTATAGTGATGGAGGGAGCCAACAAGATAGATATAATAAAGAAAATAGTTTATTATATAGTGCACTAGATTTTAATTTGTCAGATAATACACTTTTAACAACATCTATCACATATCAAAAAACAGATGTAGACAATGCTTCCCCTCATGGATTTAGCTCGGTGACAACTGACCCTATATCACAAAAACAGACAACTTTTGGAAGACATGATAATGCTGCTGCAGATTTTACATACACTAATATAGAAAGGTTAAATTTATCTTTAGGTTTAGAACATTATTTTAATAATGATTGGAAAGCATCTGCAAATTATTCATATACGAAAACAGAAACAGAGAGACTTTATGCTGTTGCTGGTTCAAGCTCTTTTTCTTATATTACTGGAAAAATGGGTGGACAGATGGGATACGTAGAAAGAAATCCTGATACTCACTCGATTGATTTATATGCAAATGGAGATTTTAATGCATTTGGAAGAGAACATAAGTTATCTTTTGGAGTAAATGGGCATCAATCTAAAACAGATGATCCTGCAGAGGTTAGAAAAGCTTTTAGTGTTGATATAGATGGTTGGAATGGACATATAGCAAATAAACCAGTATTACCTAAAGCAACAAGTAGGTATGTTTTTGATGAAAAGCAAATTGGTGCTTTTACTGCTTTAAATCTTGAATTGTCTGATCCTTTACATTTAATTTTAGGAAGTAGAATATCTAATTTTGAAAGAGTAAACAATAAAGGAACATCAACAGAACAAGAACAAAAATATAATGGGGAAGTTACTCCATATTTAGGTTTAGTATATGATATAAATGAGAATTTTGCTACTTATGCTAGTTATACATCTATCTTTAATCCAACTTCTAGTGCCAAAGATACAAGTGGTAATTATCTTGAACCAGAAGAGGGAAATACAGTTGAATTTGGTATAAATTCAGAGTTTTATGATGGAAAATTAAATAGTAGTATTGCTTACTTTATAACAAAACAAGATAATTTAGCTGTTACAGATGCTCCAAATCTAACTCCAGAGGGTAATACGGCTTCTAAAAGTGTTGATGGTGTAGAGATGAAAGGATGGGATTTAACTATTGGTGGAGAAATTTTACCAAATTGGGATATGACAGGTGGATATACATACACAGATGCAAAAGACCAAAATGGAGATAGATTAAATTCAGGTTCTGTACCTAAGCAAACACTTAAATTCTTTACTACTTATAAATACAACAAATTAACTCTTGGTGGTGGATTAAATTGGCAAAGTGAAATTCATAGCTCAACAAATAATTTGAATAAACAAGAAGCTTATACTGTAGTAAATGCAATGGCAAAATATGATATCAAAAAAGATTTCAGTGTTATTTTAAATGCTAATAATATTTTTGATGAAGAGTATGTTTTAAATACTGTTGGTTCTCAAACTTGGGGTGCTGAAAGAAATTATACTTTATCTCTAAATTATAAATTCTAAATAATAAAATAAAAAAGGATTAAAAAATCCTTTTTTATTAGGAAAGACAATGATAAAACAATTAACAAAACAAGAAGAAAAAAAACTATTTAATCAAAGACTTCAAAGAGTACATATAGCACTTGGGATTAGTTTTTCCTTTTTAATGTACACAGCACTATTTTTTGGGATTTTTGCAATAATGCTTCCATATATAGAAAACTGGGAAAATCCTTCACGACATCTTAAAATTGTTGATGTATCAAATATTGATTATACAAAAATGGTAGATAAAGTTTTAAATGATTCTGATTTTCCAAAAACTAAACCAATAACTATAACACTTCCTGGTTATATGAAAGACCCAACTTTAAAAATATCAACACAATTTGTTGCACCAAAAGTTTTTGACCCAAATACTTCTTTAGAAATAAAAGAAGAGAGTAAAGTTTTTGAACTTGCAAAGTTTTTAAATTATATGCATTATGGAAGACCATTTGGAGAATTTGGTTGGTATATTTTTGGAATTATGGCTGTTGCCTGTATCATTTTAATGATAGGTGGTTTATATCAAATCTTAACATTAAAATACAAAAATAGTACAACTAGTCAAACAGGAACATTTTCTAAATGGCATAGAAAAATTCTTCTTTGGACTATGTTACCATTTATTATTATTACAATAACCGGAGCTTTTTTTAATCTTGGTAAAAAATTTGCTCCAGCAATGGCTTATGTTGTTACAAAAGGAGAGATTTATGAACCTTTTAAATTGATTAGTCCCGTTTATAATCTACCTGAACCCAAAAAAGAGAAAAAAAATGACAATGTAGAGATGCTTTCTATAAATGAACTATTTAAAAAAGCTCAAAGTATAGCTCCAGAGATTAATTTTTATAGAATTAAACTTACAAATTGGAGTGATTCTAATGCAATGATAAAATTTGAAGGTTATAATCCATATATCCCATTTTTAAATGGAATTACAAATAGACCAAATGTGATTTTAAGCGCAGTTGATGGAAGCTTGATATATGAACAAAAAGTAATGGATAAAAATTGGGGTTCTATGTTTTATGATGCTATGGTTTATATTCACTTATTGTTTAGTGTAGATGATTTAACTAGGTTATTTGTGGCTTTTCTTATGATTACAACTATTTTAGCAATAGGTTTTGGGAATCTATTATATCTTGAAAAAAGGGCTAGAAAGTTTCCTTTAAATATTCCAGTTTATCAAGGCTTTGGAAAACTTTCTCTTGCAGTTATGATTGGTGTTATTCCTGCAACTGGATTATTATTCTTTTTACAATGGATACTTCCTTTTGATATGGAAAATAAAAGTTTAATTCAACAAGGTCTTTTTGCAACTTTTTGGGTAGGAACATTTACTTATTCTTTTTATAAACTTAATTCTTATAAAACGGCAAAAGAGTTTTTATATCTTGGTGGAATATTATTTATTTTAAGTCCAATTGTTCATTTTATAAATAGTGGTTTTTCTCCTATAAAACTTTGGAATCAAGAGGTTTATACAGTTTTAGGTACTGATATAGGACTTTTTATTTTTGGTTTGATTTTACTAATTATTGCTAAAAAGTTACCAACTAATAGAGAAAAAATCCAAGCTTTTTGGACTTCAAGAGGTGTTAAATGAAAGATTTAATTCAAAAATTAAAAATACCAGAAAATAGTGGAAAAAAAATAGGTTTATTTAGAACTATTTGTGCAATATTTGGTGGACTGTTTATCTCTTATTCTGTGATGGCAATTTTTACTATGATTATACCATTGAGGTTAAATGATTTAGCACTATTTTCTATAATAATGAGTGCATTGCTTTGGGCTTTTATATCTCTTTGGATAAGTTTAAGTTCTAGTAGATATATAGCACTTTTAAGAACTATTGTTCCAAGTATAATATTTGGAATATTACTAATAATACTTTATAATATTTAAGGATAGAAAATGAAAAAAGCAATTATATTTTTGAGTTTAAGTGTTAGCTTATTTGCACATAATTTGATAATGAATGTAATAGATAATAAAGATAATACAATAACAGTAATCGGAGAATTTAGTACAGGAGAAGATGCAGCAGGAGCATTAGTAAGAGTAGAATCTTTAATAAGTGGAGATGTGTTGTATAAAGAGAGACTACCAGAAGCAAGTGAACTTACTATTACTATTCCAAAAGAGCCATATCAAGTAGTTCTTGATGGAGGACCAGGACATACAATAGTAAAAGAGGGAATAGCTCCATTAGAAGGGTTTAAAGAAGAATTAAAAAGTAAGAATGATTCTACAAAGAAATTATCAGTAGCACAAAATGCAAATAATGAATGGGATTTAATAACAATAGTGTTTTTTGTATTGTGTTTAATATTATTTGCAATGGCTATTTATTTTAGTAATAAAAATACAAATAAGATTTTACAACAGCTAAAAGAGAATTGATTTCCTCTTTTAGTTTATAGTCTATTTTTGTATGATGTATCTAATTGTTGGACCATCACTATCTATTAGTAAAACTTTATAACCGTGATTTTTAGCATCTGCTGGAATATTATTTATACTTTGCGGGCAGTCACTAATAACTTCTAATATTTCACCATCTTTTAACTCTTTCATTGCTTCAAGAGTATTTATTGCAGGATATGGACAAGGTTCACCTTGCATATCTATTCTATAATCTGGAATAATTTTATCTTTGTTCATAATATTTCCTTTATCTATTTCTTGATTTATTTAGGTATCTTTTTTCTAATACTAAAATAACTATAAAGAAGATTAATAATAATCCGTAATTTATAAATAAACCACCATAATTTCCAAATTCTTGAAGTAGATTTATTTTTGGCCAAGATGTAGCTAGTACAGGTGAAATATCATCCCAAACAAAGGCTAAAAGAGTAGCTCCTATAATATTTCCAATTCCAACTATCCAAAAATGAACTTGTCCTTCTACTGCTCTATACATCCATCCACATTCACAACCACCAGCAAGAACAATTCCAAATCCAAATAAAAATCCACCAATAATTACATTTGGTCCAGTCCAAAATATTTTTGGAGGTTGTCCCATCATAATATAAGTAAATACACCTAAAGTTGCAACAGCCATACCTATAATAATAGCTTTTGCTAATTCACTTCTTCCTGTTGTGAATATATCTCTAAATGCAGATGTGAAACAAATTTGTGCTTTTGCAATAGCTAAACCAAAAGCACTACCAAATAACATTGCCATTCCAAGTTTTGTAGCTTGTTCAATAAATATTAAGTATGTTGCCCAAATAATAATTCCTATAAAAACAACTGTTCCAAAAGTAAAGAATTTTTTAACTTTTTCTTCATTATGTTCTAAAGGTTTAGCACAAGATACTTTTTGCATTTTTATTTTTGATTGGAAAAAAGAGCTCATAGCCAATTTTACTCCAAAATAAACTCCTACAATCATTGCCGCTGTAAATACCCAAGCATGAAAACTAAATTGAGGAATACCAGTAAAGAAACTTGCTAAATTACAACCCATACCAAGTCTTGCTCCAAATCCTGCAATAATTCCACCAATTAATGCTTGCCAAATTCTTATATTATTCACTGGTAGTCTGAACTTTACATTATTTCCCCAAAATGCAGCAGCAATACAACCTGCAAACATTCCAATAATCATAACACCATCAACTCTAGTAAATATATTCCCATCTATTTTCATAAGTTTGTAGTATCCCCAAGATGATACATCTACATTAAATAATTGTAAAAAATGACCACCCCATCTTGTAAATTCTCCTGTAACAGCCCAATAAGTGCCAGTTATTCCAAAATAATACGCACTTAAAACTCCAAGTGCAATAACAGCAGGAATTGGTGCCCAAAATTTAACTAAAAAATCTCTTTTGAAATTTTGCCAAAAGTTCATTTCTTCTCCTAACAGTAAAAAGTTTAAAATTGATATTTTTATAAGACAGTGCTTGAATATTTGAAAGTTCTATGAAGTCAAGATGTCAATTTGTACCACAAATCTAAAATGTCCATAATATCGAAAATAAAATTAATAATATTTAAAGTGGTAAAAAAATATTTACTTTTTATTTTTTAAAGTTCGTTTAACCATATTTTAAGCAATTATAAGAACTTAAGTTTTTTTTGGATAAAATCCGCGAAAATTTTATATAAAAAAGAAGAAATATGAGAGATATTAGAAACATAGCCGTAATTGCACACGTTGACCACGGTAAAACAACACTAGTTGATGAATTATTAAAACAATCAGGAACATTTTCATCTCACCAAAATGTAGAAGAAAGAGTAATGGATAGTAATGCTATTGAAAAAGAAAGAGGGATTACAATTCTTTCAAAAAATACAGCAGTTGATTATGAAGGTGTAAGAATTAACATCATTGACACTCCGGGACACGCCGATTTTGGTGGAGAAGTTGAGAGGGTTTTAAAAATGGTTGACTCTGTTTTACTTCTTGTTGATGCACAAGAAGGAGTAATGCCACAAACAAAATTCGTTGTTAAAAAAGCACTATCTTTAGGACATAGACCAATCGTTGTTGTAAATAAAATTGATAAACCAGCAGCTGAGCCTGATAGAGTTGTTGATGAGGTATTTGACCTTTTTGCTCAAATGGATGCAACTGAAGAACAATTAGAATTCCCAGTTATTTATGCAGCTGCAAGAGATGGATATGCAAGATTTGATGCAAATGATGGAAATATGGATTTAAAACCGCTATTTGAAACAATTTTAAAAGAAGTTCCAAAACCAATTGGTGCTGATGAAAATGGTTTACAACTTCAAGTATTTACACTTGATTATGATAATTTTATTGGAAAAATTGGTATTGCAAGAATTTTTAATGGAACAATTTCTCAAGGTGAAACAGTTTTATTATGTAAAGCAGATGGTGAAAAAGTAAAAGGAAGAGTATCTAAACTTATTGGATTTAAAGGTTTAGAAAGAGTTGAAATTAAAACGGCAGGAGCAGGAGATATCGTTGCAGTTGCTGGATTCGAAACAATTGATGTTGGTGATTCTTTATGTGATCCAACAAATCCTATGCCACTTGACCCAATGCACATTGAAGAACCAACACTTTCTGTTACTTTTGCTGTAAATGATTCTCCACTTGCTGGAACTGAAGGTAAATTTGTAACTTCAAACAAAATTGATGAAAGATTAAAAGCTGAAATGAACACTAATATTGCGATGAATTATGAGCAAATTGGTGAAGGTAAATTTAAAGTAAACGGAAGAGGTGAGCTTCAAATTACTATTTTAGCTGAGAATATGAGAAGAGAAGGCTTTGAGTTTTGTATAGGAAGACCTGAAGTTATCATTAGAGAAGAAAATGGTGTAAAAATGGAGCCATTTGAGCACTTAGTTATTGATACTCCAGATGAATTCTCAGGTGCTATTATTGAAAAACTTGGAAAAAGAAAAGCTAATATGACAAATATGGTACCAATGGGGCAAGGATATACAAGATTAGAGTTTGAAATTCCTGCAAGAGGATTGATTGGTATTAGAACAGAATTTTTAACAGAAACAAAAGGTGAGGGTGTTATGAACCACTCATTCTTAGAGTTTAGACCATATTCTGGAACAGTTGAATCAAGAAAATATGGAGCTTTAGTTTCTATGGAAAATGGAGAAGCTCTTGCATACTCAATCTTTAACTTACAAGATAGAGGAGTAATGTTCGTAAAACCTCAAGATAAAGTATATATCGGAATGGTAATTGGGCAACATGCAAAAGATAACGATTTAGATGTAAATCCTATAAAAGGAAAACAACAATCAAACGTAAGATCTAGTGGTGCTGATGAAGCAATTAAATTAATTCCACCAAGACTTATGTCTTTAGAAAATGCTTTAGAGTGGATTGAAGATGATGAATTAGTTGAAGTTACACCTCTTTCTGTAAGAGTTAGAAAAAGAGAACTTGATCCAACAGTAAGAAAAAGAACAGCAAAAAAAGAAAAGAATGCTTAATTTTTTTCTTTTAAGTAAAACTTTTAAGAAAGTGAAGCATTAAGAAAAAGATTATTAATACAAAAAAATTGTCATTTTGTTTAGAAAGGTAAGAAGATATATTATTTTCTTACCTTTTTTTATGTCTATCTCATACCAATTTGTATATTTAGTGTACAATAAAGAGTAAATATTTTTTACAAATCGCACTAAAATTTATACTATATAGGAGGTGTGGGATGCTAGAAATAAAAAATGAGAAAAGGGAACTCTTTTGGGAAATATTCTCTAAGCAAAATAGATTATTAATAGATGAATTCCAAAAGTATATGGATAAGTTTGCTGTAAATTTCAATCTTTATAAAGATGGAAATTTTATTGAAAGGTCTCTTCCTTTTGATGTTATTCCTCGAATTATCGACTCAAAAGAGTTTGATAAAATAGATAAAGGTCTATCTCAAAGAATAAAAGCTTTAAATCTTTTTTTAGAAGATTTATATACACAAAAAAAGATTATTAAAGATAAAGTAATCCCCGAAGAGTTCATCTTCCAAGCCAAAGGTTACTTAAAAGAGCTAAATGGCTTCTCACCGAATAAAAAAATCAGAACACACATAAATGGTATAGATTTAGTAAAAGACACAATTACAAATGATTGGGTTATCTTAGAAGATAATTTAAGAGTTCCAAGTGGTGCTAGCTATCCTTTATCTATTAGAGATACATATAGAAAAATTTACTCAGATTTTTTTGAGGAATTAAAAATAAAACCAATAAAAGGGTATCCTCAAATTTTAGAAAATGCTATGGATTATGTAAGTTGTGGAGGAATAAATGTTGTTTTAACTCCAGGAAGATTTAATTCTGCATATTATGAACACGCATATTTGGCAAAAAAAATAGGTGCCCAACTTGTAAGAAATGATGAGTTGATTGTAAAAAATAAAATTTTATATTTTAAAAATTATGATGGAAAACTTATAAAAGTTGGGGCAGTTTATAGAAGATTGGATGATGAGTTTTTAGATCCAAAATTCTTCAATCCTGAGAGTTTAATTGGTGTTTCTGGAATTATGGAAGCATATTTAGCTGGAAATGTAGCAATTATGAATGCTCCTGGAAATGGAGTTGCTGATGATAAAGGAATTTATTATTTTGTTCCAAAGATGATTAAATACTATTTAGGAGAAGAACCAATTTTAAATAATGCTCCAACATATTTACCATATTTTGAAAAAGATAGAAAATATATTTTTGAAAATATCCATAAGCTTGTTATTAAAGATGTTGCAGAAGCTGGTGGGTATGGAGTGATGTTTGGGCATACAATGACAAATATTCAAATAAATGATTTAAAAACAATCATAGCTTCAAATCCAAGAAGATTTATTGCACAAGAATTAATAGAGTTCTATGATGAAGAGTGTTATATCAACAATGAAATAGTTTCAAGAAAAGCAGACTTTAGAGCTTATGTTGTGATGGCTGATGAACCAAAAGTTTGGCAATGTGGCTTAACAAGATATGCAATGGAAGCAGGGAATTATTTGGTAAATTCATCTCAAGGTGGTGGATTTAAAGATACTTGGGTAATGGAGGCTTGAAATGGAACAATTGCTTACAACAAATGTTGCAAATAATCTTTATTGGTTTGGAAGATATTTAGAAAGAGTTGAAGCTACTTTGATAGAGACACTTTTTCATTTTGATAAAATAGTAGATATAGATAAAGATTCTGGAAAGAAATTTTACAAAAAACTAGGCATTGATATAGAGTACACAAATGCAAAAGATTTTTTAAAAGAGTCTATCTTTGGAAAACACGATGCAAATATCTATAAATTAATATCTTATGCAAAAGAGAATGCAATTATAAGTCGTTCAAATATTGATACTGAAGCTTTTGGTTCTGTTATTGAACTAGCAGATTTATTAAAACATTCAAGCCATGCAAATTTTAGTATTGATTGTAGATTTATCGAATATATTTTATCTTTAATTAGCCAAATTTGGGGAGAACTAACGAGAAGAGAAAAAAGAGACACTAGTGATTATTTCATTAGATTGGGAAAGTTTGTTGAAAAAGTAGATTTTCATTTAAGAGTTGGACATGATAAAGAATTTTCTTTAGTTGTAATAGAAGAAATAGATAAAATTGCAACAATACTTGCTCCAAATGCTAAGTTTAAAACATATGATGAAAATGATACATATGAAGCAATTTTAAATTCAGTTAATTCAAAAATAAATAAAATAATAGTTGAGGAAGAATGATTACAAGAGAGATATTTAAATCAAATTTACCAGTTGGAGAAAAACTATCTATAAAAAGAAGTAGGTTTGAGCCAAAAAGTAGTTATAAAAATAGTGAAAAACTTAAAAGAATTTCTATTGTTAGTGGAATTCATGGAGATGAATTAGAAGGGCAATTTGTTATTTTTCTTTTAGCTCAATGGTTAAATGAAAATAGTGATAAATTAAGAGGAATAGTAGATATTTATCCTGCTGTTAATTCCCTTGGAGTTGATACTATAACAAGAGGGTTTCCTTTATATGATATTGATTTAAATAGAGCTTTTCCTGGAGATGTAAATGACTTTCTTCCTGGACAAGTTGTATATGCTTTAACACAAGATGTAAAAGGAAGTGATATAGCTATTGATATTCATTCAAGTAATATTTTTTTAAGAGAGATACCTCAAATTAGAATAAATAAAGAGTTTTCAAAAGATACACTACCTCTTGCAAAAGAACTTAATTGTGATTTTATTTGGATTCATGATGCAGTTACTGTTTTAGAAGCTACTTTTTCTCACACTATGAATTCAATGGGAACAAAAACACTTGTTGTTGAAATGGGTGTTGGTATGAGACTTACAAAAGAGTATGGTGAACAACTTTTAATAGGAATTCTGAATCTTATGAAAAAAGAAAAAATCATAGAGTGTGATGAAGATTTTGATGTAAGAAAACCATTTAGTTCTGAAGTTGGAGGAGTTTTTTATTTAAATGCTCCTAAAAGTGGTTTATTTGTACCTGCACTTGATCATTGTGCGATTATTCAAAAAGGTACTAAAATAGGTGATATTGTTGATCCTTTAACTGGAACTGTACTTGATACATTAATTGCACCAAATAATGGAATATTATTTACATTAAGAGAATATCCTGTAGTTTATGAGGGTTCTTTAATAGCTAGAATTTTTGGAGTTAATAATGGAAAAAATTGAAATCCTAAGAATAGAGTCATTAAGTAGAGAACCTTTAGTTGTAGAAGGGTATTTATTTAAAGGTACAAATCCAAAAGCTCCAAAAATTGCAATAATTGGGGCAATGGGAGGAGATTCAATCCTTCCTTTATATTGTGCTTCAACTTTAGTTGATTTTTTTAACAATAAAGTAAAAAAAGAAAAAATTAAAGGAGATATATTTATCATACCTTCTATAAATCATTATGCTTTAAATATTGGAAAAAGGTATTGGCCTTTAGATAATACAGATATAAATATGATGTTTCCAGGATATGAAGAGGGAGAAACGACACAAAGAATTGCAAAAAAAGTTTTTGATGCTCTTAATGGTTATGATTATGGAATTATTTTAGAGAAACGACATGATACAGCAGTTTGTTTACCTTATATAAAATTATATAAAAGTGGATATGAAGATTTGGAAGCAGCTAAAAAATTTGGTTTTAAATTAATTCACCATAGAGTTATGAAATCAATTGATAGTGTTACTTTACAATATAATTGGCAACTTTGGGGAACAAAAGCTTTTTCTATTATTTGTCCAAGTATTAATCAAGTAGATAAAAAAACTGCAAATCAAATAAATCAAGCAATTATTAGATTTATGGATAAAACAAAGATTTTGAATTATCATATATTTAATGGATATGAATCAACAGTAATGGATAGAAAAATAATAAATGTAGTTAAAGCACCTAAAAGTGGTATATTTATTCCAACAGAAATACCTGGAAATTATGTATCGAAAAATCAAGTAATTGGAGAGGTTGTACACTCTTTAGAAGGCAATGTTATCCATCAATTTTTAGCACCATGTAATGGAATGATTACTTGTTATTACGCAAATTCTTTGATTTTTGAAAATGCGATTGCATTTAGAATTGCAAAAATCGGCTAAAATTTTAGTTGATTTTTTCTAATTCCAAAAAAAACTATTGACAATATTTCGAAATTAAAATATAGTTCTACCAATTAAGTAGGTGATAAATATGAAAGTTTCAAAAAAGACAGATTATGCGTTAAGAGCTTTGTTTGCAATAGCAGAAGCTGATAATTTAATTTCAATAAGAGAACTATCAGAATCTGTTGATGTTCCAAGAAGATTTTTAGAAAATATTATGCTTGAAATGAATAGAGCAGGTTGGGTAAAGAGTATTCCTGGTCGTTATGGTGGTTATGTTTTAGCAAAAGGTTCTGATGAAATAACTTTAGGTGAAGTAATAAGATATTTTGAAGGTATGATTGCTATGATATCTTGTGTTTCAGTATCAAATTATGAACCATGTAGCCAAGAAGGAAAGTGTTACTTTAGAAGAGTATTTTTAAATATTAGAAATTTAACAGCACAAATTCTTGATAAAACAACAATAGCTTCTTGTTTAGGACAAGCACCTGTTACAAAAGAAGATATTTATAAAGAAGAATTTATCGGTGGATTGGGTATTTAAGGATGTTTTCTAAATACCTTTTTTTTGATATAAAAGAATTAATTTAAAAAGTTTTTTTAAAAACTATTGACAAATATTTTTTTTACTATTATAATTTCACCAATTTAGTAGGTGATAGATTAAAATTTAAAAAATATCATCTAAAGACAAAGGATAAAAAATGATGTGCGACATGTGTAAAAAGATTAAATATAAAAACAAGAAAAAGGTGAGATTTTTTTAAATCTTTAATTATCACACATTTAGTGTATACATATAAAAAAGAGAAAATAAAATGATAAAAAATATAAAAAACATTGCATTAGCATCATTGCTAATTTCAACATTAGGTTTTGCAGATGATTTTGCATACGATAAAAAAGCTGAAGCAGAAAAAAAATCGATTGAAATCTTAAATGTTTCATATGATCCAACAAGAGAACTTTATGAAGAGTATAATAAAGCATTCTCAAAATATTGGAAAGAAAAAACAGGACAAAATGTAACAATTAAACAATCACATGGTGGTTCTGGAAAACAAGCAAGAGCAGTAATTGATGGATTAAAAGCAGATGTTGTAACTTTGGCACTTGCTTATGATATTGATGCAGTTGCTGAAAAAGGACATTTAATTCCTAAAGATTGGCAAAAAAAATTAGATTTCAATTCATCTCCTTATACTTCTACTATTGTTTTTTTAGTTAGAAAAGGAAATCCAAAAGGAATAAAAGATTGGAATGATTTAATTAAAGATGGTGTTGAAGTTATAACTCCAAATCCAAAAACTTCAGGAGGTGCTAGATGGAACTATTTAGCAGCTTATGCTTATGGTTTAAAACAAGAACTTGGAAGTTTAGACAAAATTGATTTTAACTCACAAAAATATAAAGTTGCTGATGAAAAAGCAAAAGAGTATGTTTCAAAACTTTTAAAACATGTTCCAGTTCTTGATTCAGGTGCAAGAGGAGCTACAAATACATTTGTACAAAGAAAAATTGGAGATGTACTTTTAGCTTGGGAAAATGAAGCATTCTTGGCAATAAACGAGCTTGGAAAAGATGAGTTTGAAATAGTTGTTCCATCTATTTCAATATTAGCTGAACCACCTGTTAGTGTTGTTGATGTAAATGCTAAAAAAAGAGGAACATTTACTGTTTCAACTGAGTATTTAAATCATCTTTATTCAAAAGAGGGACAAGAAATAGCTGTTAAAAACTATTATAGACCAAGTCTTCCTGAATTAGTAAATAAAGAAGATTTAAAAATATTCCCAAAACTTGAATTATTTAAAATCGATGATGTTTTTGGAAGTTGGGCAAATGCACAAAAGGTACACTTTGATGATGGTGGAACATTTGATTTAATTTACAAATAGTAAATAAATCAAAAAATAAAAGGAGTTTTAAATGGCAAAAGTTTATATACCTAGAACTCTAAGATTATTTACGAATGGCGATTTTGAGATAATACTAGGAGGAGAAAAAATATCTGATGTTGTATCAAATTTAGTTGGCAAATATCAAGATTTAGAAAATTATATATTTACAAATGAAGGAAGATTAAAAAGTTTTGTAAATATTTATTTAAATGAAGAAGATATTAAACGTTTAGATAACTTAGAAACAAAAGTTTATGATGATGATAAAATACTTTTAGTCCCATCTATTACAGATTAATCGTAACTATGGCAAGATAATAAAGATGATAAACTTTTATAAAAGAAAAGATAAAGTTTCATATAAATTATCAGAATTAAAATAGCCAGTTATAAGGGAAGTAAAAGTGGAGAAGATTGAAGATATTGATAGTGAAATTTTATTTCCAAATAGAAAAGATTTTATAAAAGATAATATAGCAAAAGAGTTTAATAAAGTAGCAATATTTGATATAAGTGGATTTGGAAATATAAATCACTATTATGGATATGATTTTGGAGAAAAAATCCTAAAAATGGTATCTATAAGATTAGAAAATAAGTTTTTAAATGGAAAGATTTACTATTTAGGAGCAGATATTTTCGCAGCTACTTCAAATGAAACTGTTTCAAAAGATAGATTTGTTCAAGCTGTAAAATCTATTATTTGGTATTTTGGATATTCTCCTATTGAATTAAATGGATATAAAGTTTATATACCATTAAGAGCAGGAGTTGCAATAAATTATGCAGAACTTCTGTTTTGCGCAGAGTATGCTTTAAAACAAACAAGAGTTTTAAAACATAATTTAGTTGTATATGATAATGAAGAGCATCATATTTGTAATCCTTCTTCTTTATCAATAGAACAAGAACTATATTGGGAAATGCAAATAATTCAAGCTATAAAAAAAGATAAATTTGAGATTTTTGCGCAATCAATAAATAGCCAAAATGAGAAAAAATATGAAATATTAATTCGTATGAAAGACTCAAAAGATGAAATTGTAAGTCCATATTTTTTTATTAATAGGGCTAAAAAAATAAATTTATATAATGAAATCACAAAAAAAGTAATTCAAAAATCTTTTGAGTTTTTTGAGGACAAAAATGTTGAGTTTAGTATAAATTTTTCAATTAGTGATATTTTAGAAAAAGATGTTGTAGATTTTTTGATACAAAAAATTTATGAATTTGATATAGGATATTTTTTAACAATTGAAATAACAGAGAGCGAAGGTATTGATAATATCGAAGAAGTTGTCTCTTTTATTAAGATTGTAAAAAATTTGGGTGTGAAAATAGCAATAGATGATTTTGGTACAGGGTATTCAAATTTTTCTTATTTAGTAAAACTTCAAGCAGATTTTATTAAACTTGATGGTTCAATTATTCAAGAGATAAATAAAACAAAAACAGCTAAAGCTGTTGTTGAAGCAATAGTGTTTTTTGCCCAAAAAATCGGTATTAAAACTGTTGCAGAGTTTGTTTCTTCAAAAGAGATTTTTGAAACTTGTAAAGAGTTAAATATTGACTATTTTCAAGGTTATTGGTTTGATGAACCAAAAAATGTAAAAGAATTAAAATTATAAGAAAAGGAATAAAAGATGGGATACGCAAAGAATATAACAGAATTAATAGGAAATACACCACTAGTACAATTGCAACAAGCAAGTAATGAAAGTGGAGCGACAGTATTAGGTAAATGTGAATTTTTAAACCCAACACATTCAGTAAAAGATAGAATTGGAACAAATATGATTAATACAGCTTTGAAAGAAGGATTAATCAATAAAGATACAATAGTAATCGAACCAACAAGCGGAAATACAGGAATAGCATTGGCTTCAGTTTGTGCAGCATTAGGAATAAAACTAATCCTTACAATGCCAGCATCAATGAGTATTGAAAGAAGAAGACTTCTTCAAGCATTAGGAGCAAAACTTGTTTTAACTCCACCAGAAAAAGGTATGAAAGGTGCTATTGAAAAAGCAAATGAATTAAAAGAGGAAACACCAAACTCTTTCATTCCTCAACAATTTGCAAATAAAGCAAATCCAGAGATTCATAGATTGACAACAGCTCAAGAGATATTAAAAGATACTGATGGAAAAATAGATATCTTTATAGCAGCTGTAGGAACAGGTGGAACATTGACAGGGACAGGTGAAGTTCTAAAAGCACATAACCCAAATATAAAAATAATAGCAGTAGAACCAGAAGCAAGCCCAGTGCTAAGTGGAGGAAACCCAGGACCACATAAAATCCAAGGGATTGGAGCAGGATTTGTACCAGATATATTAAATACAAAAATATATGATGAAATAATTCAAGTGTCAAATGATGCAGCAATAGAGACATCAAGACAATTAGCACAAAATGAAGGGTTGCTTGTAGGTATTAGCGCAGGGGCTAACGCATATGTAGCAAGTCAAGTAGCTGCAAGACCAGAGAATAAAGGTAAAACAATAGTAACAATTTTATGTGATACAGGTGAAAGATATTTAAGTTCAGGATTATATAATTACGAAGAAGAGTAAGACCTCTTCTTCATCTCTCTTTGAGGAAGATCTTCAAAACTTACTTACAGAATATATCTTTTTGACAATTTAAATTTAAAGAGATATAATTTCACCTATCTTGTAGATGATTATTTTAACCATCTATTTTTTTTTTATGAAAATTTTATATTTCACCTATTGAGTGGATTATATATTTAAGGGATTATTTAATGAGATTAAATTTTGGCATATTAAAAAGACCAAAATCCACAATTCCTGGATTTGGTTTGACTTTAGGATATACAGTTTTTTATTTAAGTATTATTGTAATTATTCCACTTATAGCTCTGTTTACAGAAGCTTTTAGTATGGGATGGCAAGCTTTTTTAGATGCAACAACAAATGATAGAGTAATTGCAAGTTATAAACTAACTTTTTTTACATCTATAATAGCAGCACTTATAAATACTTTTTTTGGACTTATTGTTGCTTGGTGTTTAGTTAGATATGAGTTTTTTGGAAAAAGAGTTTTTGATGCAATCGTTGATTTACCTTTTGCTTTACCAACAGCTGTTTCAGGGATTGCACTTACAACACTTTATTCATCACAAGGTTGGTTTGGACAAATTTTACAACCACTTGGAATAAAAGTTGTTTTTACTCCTATTGGAATAACAATAGCTTTGATTTTTATTGGTCTTCCTTTTGTTGTAAGAACAATTCAACCAGCATTTGAAGAGTTAGAAGTTGAACAAGAAGAAGCAAGTGCAAGTTTGGGAGCAAGTAGATGGCAAACATTTTATAAAGTGATACTTCCTACTATTTTTCCAGCACTATTAACTGGATTTGCTTTATCTTTTGCAAGAGCTTTAGGTGAATATGGTTCGGTTGTTTTTATAGCTGGAAATATGCCAATGAAAACAGAGATTAGTACACTTTTGATTATTACAAAACTTGAACAATATGATTACGCAGGAGCAACAGCGATTGCGGTTGTAATGTTATTAATCTCTTTTGTAATGTTACTTTTAATAAATATTCTTCAAAGATGGAGTTCAAGAAGAAGAGGAATGGAGGCAATATGAAAACACGAAGTAATTCACAAACATCACTAGATGAATCAAAAGTTGTAAAATATTTATTAATAGGAACAGCTATAACATTTTTAATGGTTATGTTAGTAGTTCCTTTGATTACAATATTTGCAGAAGCTTTTAGAAAAGGAGTTGAAACATATTTTTTAAGTTTTGAAGATGAGTATGTTTTAAGTGCAATTAAACTTACATTTATAACTGCAATTATTGCTGTTCCTCTAAATTTAGTTTTTGGGCTTGTAGCTTCTTGGGCAATAGCAAAATACTCTTTTTTGGGGAAAAGTTTTTTAATAACTTTGATTGATTTACCTTTTGCGGTTTCACCAGTTATTTCAGGATTTGTTTATGTTTTATTGTTTGGAGCACAAGGTTGGTTTGGTTCTTGGTTGATTGAAAATGATGTACAGATTATTTTTGCAGTTCCTGGAATTGTATTAGCAACTATATTTGTAACTTTTCCATTTGTTGCAAGAGAGTTAATCCCTTTGATGCAAGAGATGGGAAATGATGAAGAACAAGCTGCTTTACTTTTAGGAGCAAGTGGTTTTCAAACATTTTTAAAAGTTACTTTACCAAATATAAAATGGGGACTTTTATATGGAGTTATTTTATGTAATGCAAGAGCAATGGGAGAATTTGGAGCAGTTTCAGTTGTTTCAGGACATATTCAAGGTGTGACAAATACGATGCCTTTGCAAGTTGAGATTTTATATAACGAATATAACTTTGTAGCAGCTTTTGCAGTTTCAACACTTTTAGCAATTTTGGCTTTATTAACTCTTGTTTTAAAATATATTTTAGAGTGGAAAGTACAAAAAAGAGCAAAAAAATTAGAGAATGAAGAATAATTTATAGGAAAAAATATGAAGATTGAAGTAAAAAATTTAACAAAAAACTTTGGAAATTTTGTAGCACTTGAAAATATAAATTTAGATATTGTTGATGGTGAATTATTGGCACTTTTAGGACCATCAGGAAGTGGAAAAACAACTCTTTTAAGAATGATTGCTGGACTTGAAACAGTTGATGATAAAGATAGTGGAGAGATTTTATTTAATGGTATAAATGTTGCAAAAAAAGATATTGGTGAACGAGATATTGGTTTTGTTTTTCAACATTATGCACTATTTCGTCATATGACTGTTTTTGAAAATATTGCTTTTGGTCTTAGAGTAAAACCTAAAAAACAAAGACTTTCAAATAAAGAGATTGAAGAAAAAGTAAATAAACTTTTAAAACTTATTCAACTTGATGGTTTTGCTTCTCGTTTCCCTTGGCAATTATCTGGTGGTCAGCGACAAAGAGTTGCACTAGCACGTGCACTTGCAGTTGAGCCAAAAGTTTTACTTTTAGATGAACCTTTTGGTGCGCTTGATGCAAAAGTGCGAACTGATTTAAGAAGATGGTTAAAAGAGCTTCAAGAAGAACTTGGAATTACGACTATTTTAGTTACACATGACCAAGAAGAAGCACTTGAAGTTGCAAATAGAATAGTAGTAATTAGTAAAGGAAAAATAGAGCAAGTTGGAACTCCTGAAGAGGTATTTCATAGTCCTAAAAATGAGTTTGTAATAAACTTTTTAGGAAATGTAAATCTATTTCATGGACGAGTTGATGATGGAAAGTTAAATCTTGAAGATAACTCAGATAATAAATATTTGATTAGACCTCATGAGTTAGAAATAATTTCTGTAAATGATAAAGAAGCAATTTTACAAGCAAAAGTAAAATATATTCAACTTGCAGGTTCTTTTGTGAAAATAGATTTAAGTCATTTAAATGATGAAACAAAAACTTTGATGGTTGAGATATCACACTCTGAGTTTAAAGAGAAAAATATTCAAAAAGGAAATATTGTAGGTATTCGTCCAAGAACTTTAAGAACATTTGAAGATGGTGCAGGAATATAATTTATATTAAAGTTAAAGTAATTTAACATTTACTTTAACTTTTAAACTACTTTCTCCACTACTTTGAATAATACCTTTTAAAGGGGCAATATCTAAATAATCTCTACCATAACCTAAAATAATATACTCTTCATTTGGTAGTTTATTATTTGTTGGGTCAAAATCTGCCCAACCATAAGTAGGAATATAAATAGAAAACCAAGCATGAGAAGCATCTGCTCCAAATAGTTTTTCTTTACCTTTTTGAGGAATAGTTTGGATATAACCACTAACATAACGTGTTGGAATTCCAATACTTCTAAGAGCAGAAATTGCAAATTGTGCAAAATCTTGACAAACTCCTTTTTTCTCTTTGAAAACGACTTCCGTTGGTGTTGTTATATCTGTGAAGCCTGATACGAAATCAAAATCATTATATATTCTTTGCATAAACTCATTTGTTGCTTCATAAAGATTTCTTTCATCCCAAAAAGATTCTAAAGCATAATTAATTATTTCATTTGATGCAACTGGAATTGATTCTGTTTCAAATAAAAAAAGTTTAGATAAAACATCATCTTTATAATATTTGTTAAGTCTCTCTTTTGCTTCGCCAAAAGTAATAGAAACATTTTTCAACTTTTCTAACTCTTCATTTATGTTTTCTTCAATTCTTTCAACTTTTGATTTTGCTACTACTTTTAAAGTTGTATGCTCTTCTCTTATGAGCATAAAGTTATTTGTATTTTCAAAATAATCAATAAATTCATTTGTTTCATAAGGTGTTGGTTCAATATTTAAAGAGTATTCTAATAGCTTTTGTGTATCACTATTTTTTGGTTTTAGTCTTGCAATATTATGGCTAAAAGTTACAAGTCCAGCATAATCAAATTTTGTTTCGTGGTAAATTTCATAAATCATAATTACTCGTTATAGTGTGAAAAATATGTTTTTGTAAGTTCTTCAGAAGTTTTACTTAATAAATCTGAAATGATTGAAAGAAAATTTTCTAACTCTTTATAAATAAATTCATCCTCTTTGGTTTCTAAGAGTTTATCTGTATTTGTTAAAGTTATCATAGAAAAAGCTTTAAATACAGGTTCTTCAAAATTACTTAATCGAGAATTGTTTATTGTTTTTGGTAACTCTTTTAAGTCTTCTAATAACTCTTTAATTATATAAATCAGTGATTTTGGATATTTAGTATTAAAAAGTAAAAAATCTAAAACATTTTTTAAATCTAAAGAAGATTTGTAATATGTTCTATATGAATTATAACTCTCATAAGAGTTAAGCATGGAATCAAGTACATCATACTCTAAAAGTTTGTCCAACTTTAAAGTAAGAAGAGAACGAAGTTTAGAGATTAAAAGTTGAGAAATTTCAACTTTACATCCAATATCAAAAAGAATTAGCCCCTGTTCTTTAAAAATACTTTCATCAATTAATTCTTTATATGCCATAAGATAAATTAGTAATTTATCAAGTTCATTAATATGGTCTTTGTATGAAAAAACTTCTCTTTTATTATAACTATTCCACTCTTTTTGCATTTTTTCATAAATTCTCCATGCATCCATTGTTAAAAGATTTTTAACACTTGTATTTAGATTTGAGAGTAAACTAAGAGAAAAAGAGAGGCTTCCTACTCTATTTTTATCTTTAATTAATGAAATGATTTCAGTAAGTGGTTGTTTTAATTTTTCCTCTAAAAAGCCAGGATAAGTCATTGTAAGATGAGTTAATGCGATATTTAATATTTTTGAAGTCTGTTTTGAACTTATGTTATTGTCATATCTATTTATATTTAACATAGCTTTTAGATTAAATCTAAGCATCCTTGCTGTTGTAATGGCTCTGCTTAAATATCTACCCATCCAAAATAGATTTTCAGCTCTTTTTGTTGAAATATTTTCAAGTTGAGAATCTATAAAAGTTCTATTTTTGAAAATATAATTTCCAATATAAGTATCATCTTTTCCTAAAATCCATAAATCTTTACTTGTTCCTCCTTTTTGATTTGAAACAACTAAAGAGTCTTTTGAAGGAGAAACTCTAATTAATCCTCCTTGTAGGACATTATATTCACCATCTTGTAAATATGAAAAAGCTCTAATTACAGTATTTCTTGGTTCAACTTTTCCTTTTGAAAAAGAAGGAGTTGTAGAAAAATCAATAATCTCTTGTCCCACATAATAGTGAGGTGCTTTTTTTATTTTTTCTATTAAATCTAATAGTTGTTTATCATTTAATTTATTTCCAAAATATACTTCAATATTATCTGTTCTATCTATTTTTTTTACAATTAAAGTTTTTAAATTCTCTAAAACAAAATCTAACTCTTTTTTTTGTCCACACCACCAAGTAGCAATTTGTGGTAAAATCAATTCCTCATCTAATAAAAATTTTGAGATATTTTTCATAAATGGATTTAATCCAATATTCTCTAAAATACCAATTCCAATAGGATTTATCATTGATAAATTATTTTCTCTTACAACATTTACTAATCCAGCAACTCCCAATTGTGAATTATTTTTAAGTTCAAGTGGATCACAATATTGTGCATCAACTCTTCTAATTAAAGTATCAACTTTCCTTAGCCCTTTTAGACTTTTTAGCCAAAGATGATTGTTTTTTACAAGTAAATCTTCACCTTGAACTAGAGTTAAATCTAAATATGAACTAAGATATGAGTGCTCAAAATAGGTTTCATTTAGTGGACCAGGAGTTAAAAAGGCTATTAGAGGATTATCTTGATTTGAAGGAGATAATGACTTTAGCATATTTTTATAACCTTCTATAAAATTTGCCATTTTTTTTATCTCAATATCAGGATATAAATCATTTGAAATAGAGTTCATTGTAAGACGATTTTCTATTGCGTATCCTAAACCTGAAGGTGATTGAGTTCTATCATTTATAACCCAAAATTTACCATCAGGACCTCTACTTATATCACTTGCATAAAATCGTAAAGAGTAGTAATCTTCATTTTTAAAGTTAAAAACTTCAGGAATAAAACTCTTATGTCCAAAGACTATTTCAGCAGGAACAATTCCCTCTTTTATGAGTTTTTGTTCCGTGTATAAATCTTTAAAAATTAAATTTAAAAGTTTTGCTCTTTGTTTTAAACCTTTTGTTACTTCATTCCACTCTTCTTCTGTGATAACCAAAGGAATTGGATCTAAATTCCATCTTCTATTATTTCCTTCTGGGTCATTGTAGATATTGTAAGTAACTCCATTATCTTCAAGTCTCCAATCAATTTCTAGTTGTTTTTGTTCTAATTGTTTGATACCAGCTTTTTCTAAACCTTCTATTATTTGTTTCCAATGTGGTCTAATATTACATTTATTATCAAACATTTCATCAAAAGATGATTCTAATTTACAACTATCAAAAACTGACATCTAATTTTTTATCCACCTTTGTCTTAAATCTAATGTATGAGGGTATTCTTTATTTTTTGGCATTTCATGGAAATATAGTTTTTTATTTCCAACTTTATTTTTTATACTTCTTGAAGCTTCAAGCGCAAAAGAAGAAGAGTTTGCCTCTCCAAAAAGTTGAGTTTCCATAGGAGTTACTTCTCCTTGAGAGTGATTAAAATCCCAATATCTGTTTATTCTTCTTGATTCTGCTTCATAAGAGTTTACAGGGAAAGTTTCATAACTTCTTCCCCCTGGATGTGAAACAAAGTAGTTAAATCCACCAATAGACCTCATATTCCATTTATCTATTATATCAAAAGTTAAAGGTGTATCTACTTTAATAGTTGGGTGAAGTGCTGACCAAGGTTGCCAAGCTTTATATCTTACACCACTAACAAACTCTCCTTCAACTTCAGTTTTTGTTAATGGAACTTGAACTCCATTACAAGTTATTACATATCTCTCTTCATTAAAATCTTGAATTTTTATTTGAAGTCTTTCAAGTGAAGAGTCCACATATCTTGCTGTTCCTTGAGAACTTGATTCTTCTCCTAAAACATGCCAAGGTTCAATTGCTGCTCTAATTTCTACATGCATTCCATTTATCATAGTCATTCCATATAATGGGAATCTAAACTCAAAAAATGGGTCAAACCAATCAAGTTTAAACTCATATCCTTCATCATTTAGATACTCAACAACACTTTTTAAATCTTCTCTTACATAATGTTCAAGTAAAAATTTATCATGAAGTCTTGTTCCCCAACGAATAAGATTGTGTTTATATGGTTTTTTCCAAAAACAAGAAACTAAAGCACGAACTAATAACATTTGTAAAAGTGCCATTTGTGAATGAGGTGGCATATCAAATGCTCGAAGTTCTAAAATTCCTAATCTTCCACTTGAACTATCGGGTGAATATAATTTATCTATACAAAATTCACTTCGGTGAGTATTTCCTGTAATATCTGTTAATAAGTGTCTAAATAATCTATCTGTTAGCCAATAAGGAACATCTCCATTTTCAGGAATTTGTGAAAAAGCAATTTCAAGTTCATAAAGATTTTCAACTCTTCCTTCATCAACTCTTGGCGCTTGAGAAGTTGGTCCTATAAATGCTCCTGAGAAAAGATAAGATAAACCAGGATGGTGTTGCCAAAATGTGATTAGACTTCTAAGTAAATTGGGATTTCTTAAAAGTGGTGAATCACTTGGCTCCATAGCACCAATAGTTACATGGTTTCCTCCACCAGTTCCTGTATGTCTTCCATCAATCATAAATTTTTCAGTTCCAAGCCTACAAACTCTTGCATCTTCATATAGTTTTAATAAGTTATCACTTAACTCTTTCCACGAGCTTGCTGGTTGGATATTTACTTCAATAACACCTGGATCTGGAGTTACTTTGATTCTATCTGTTCTTAAATCATAAGGTGGTTCATAACCTTCAATAATAACAGCCATATTTAATCTACTTGCAGTCTCTTCAATAGAGGCGATTAAATCCAAAAATACTTCTGTTTTTTCAATTGGTGGCAAGAAAATACAAAGTTTATTATCTCTTACTTCAATACTTAAAGCTGTTCTTACAAAAGCTGAATATTTATTGTTTAAAGTTGTTTTATTATTTATATTTTTAGCTCTTTTTTCAACTTCACTTATATAATCTCCAAGTATTGGATATGAAGCAAATAAGTCTGCTTGAAAATCTTGGTCTAATTCAACTTGTGGTTTTACTATTAAAGATTCTAAAGGAAGCCTAAATCCAATAGGTGAGTTACCTGCACTTAAAAATAGATTACCTCGTCTAAATTCCCATTTTGATGTAATCCATTTCGTAAATCCAAAATTAAGAGGAAGAACATATCCAACTTCATTATTTAATCCATAAGTTAATTTTTGTGCAATTGTTTTTCGCTCTAAAGGATCTTTTAAATCATATTTTAATGGGTCTATATCAATAGGAAGTTCAGCCTCTTTCATAATATAATATATTGGGTCTTCAAAAGCTGGAATTACATTTTCATCACTAACTCCTAAAATTAAAGCTAAAGTTGAAATAAATGTTTTTGCATCTGCCGTTGTGTAAGGGTAACTTTTATTCATATTGGCTAATAAATCTGGATTTTTCCATACTGGTTTTCCATCTTTTCGCCAATAAATTGTAGTTTGCCATCTTGGAAGTGGCTCTCCTGGATACCATTTTCCTTGAGCGTGATGTAATAATCCACCATTTGTAGAAGAACTTAAAATTCTTCTTGAAAGATTATTTGCTAACTCTCTTTTATGTTCTCCATCTGCTTGAGTATTCCATTGAGCTGATTCCATATCATCAATAGATACAAAAGTAGGTTCTCCTCCCATTGTAAGTCTTACATCATTTTTTATTAAATCTTCATCAACTTTAAATCCAAGATTATAAATAGCTTCCCATTGTTCATCTTTATATGGTTTTGTAACCCTTGGTGATTCAAAAATTCTAGTAACTTTGTTTTCAAAGAAAAATTCAGTTTCACATTTATCACTAAATCCTTCAATAGCGTGAGCACTATTATAGTGAGGTGTACAAGCAAGAGGAATATGACCTTCACCTGCAAAAAGTCCACTTGTACTATCAAGACCAATCCATCCTGCACCTGGAATATAAACTTCTGTCCAAGCATGTAAATCTGTAAAATCTGCTTCAGGACCACTTGGACCATCTAGTGATTTTACATCTGCTGTTAATTGAACTAAATAACCAGATACAAAACGGCTAGCAAGTCCAAGATGTCTTAAAACTTGAACAAATAACCAAGCAAAATCCCTACAACTTCCAAGTTTTTTCTCTAAAGTTGTTTTACAAGATTGCACACCTGGTTCTAGTCTAACTGTATAATCTAAATAAGAGTTGATTTTTTGATTTACTTCAACTAAAAAATCGATAATTGATTTCTCTTTTTTATCAATACTATCAACAAAATCTTTTAAAATCTTATTCTTTTCATCAATTTTTAAATATGGTTTTAACTCTTCTTGTAAATCTTTTTTATATTCAAATGGATAGTTTTTTGCGCTATCTTCAACAAAAAAATCAAAAGGGTTTATTGTAATCATATCTGCAATGATTTCAACATCAACACAAAATTCATCTGTTTTTTCAGGAAAAACAAGTCTTGCTAAATAGTTTCCAAAAGGGTCTTGCTGCCAATTTATAAAGTGATTATCAGGTTTTATTTTTAAAGAATAAGCTTCAATTGGCGTTCTACTATGAGGAGCTGGACGTAATCTTATAATATGAGGAGATAAAGATATTTTCCTATCATATTTATAGTGCGTTTTATGGGAAATTACTACTTTTAAAGCCATTGTAAATCCTTAATCTTTGATATAGATATTATATAAATATTGGATATGATATTTTTTAAAAAATTGTATAAAGAATATACCTTATTAAATTAAAAAATAAGATTATATTTTAAGATATAAAAAAGATTATCCAAATGAGTGTTTTGGTATCCTTTTATGATAAATTAAAAATAAAGAATATAAAAGATTTTATAAATGGATTATAATTATGAAAAAAGAGTATAAGCATGATAAACTCTCATCAGAAGAGATAAATAGATATAGTAGGCATTTGATTCTACCAGAAGTGGGATTAGAAGGGCAACTAAAAATAAAAAATTCAAAAGTTTTGGTCGTAGGAACAGGAGGACTTGGAGCACCTGTTATTTTATATCTTGCAGCTGCTGGAGTTGGAACTATTGGTTTGATTGATTTTGATACAGTAGATGAATCAAATTTACAAAGACAGATTATTCACTCAACAAAAGATGTAGGAAGACCAAAAGTTGATTCAGCAACGAATAGTATAAAAGGTATAAATCCAAATGTTGAGGTTATTGCATATAATGATAAATTGACAAGTAAAAATGCTTTAGAGATTATTGAAAAGTTTGATATTGTTGTAGATGGAACAGACAATTTTCAAACAAGATATTTAGTAAATGATTCTTGTGTTATTTTAAAAAAACCATTTGTTTATGGTTCTATTTTTAGATTTGAAGGTCAATCAAGTGTATTTAATGCTTATGATGGTCCATGTTATAGATGTTTATATCCTGAGCCACCACCAGCTGGATTAGTTCCTTCTTGTTCTGAAGCCGGAGTAATAGGAGTATTACCCGGAATTATCGGAACAATACAAGCAAATGAGACTATAAAATTAATTTTAGGAATAGGTGAAGTTTTAAAAGGAAGACTTCTAACTTTTGATGCTTTAAAAATGCAATTCAAAGAACTAAAACTAAGAAAAGATGATAAGTGTCCTGTATGTAGTGAACATAAAGTAATAACAGAACTTATTGATTATGAAGAATTTTGTGGTTTGAAAGCAGCTGGTGAAAAAGTTGATATTGAAGAAATAAGTATATTGGATCTAAAAAATTTAATAAATGAAAAAGAGCCTTTAGAACTGATTGATGTTCGACCAAGCTCTGATTTCCAAATTCAACATATTGAAGGTTCAAAAAATATTCCATTTGCACAACTAGCACATAGAATAAATGAAATAGAAACATCTAAAAAAGTTGTAATAGTTTGTAAAATAGGTTTTTTAAGTAAACAAGCTATTTTAGAACTTGATAAAATAGGTTTTAAAACTAAAGCTTATAGTCTAAGTGGTGGAATCACTTCTTGGATAAATAGTTTAAAATAAAAATAATTTATTTGAAAAGATTAAATAATAATCAAATCAAATAATTTATAATTAAAGTTATTGTTATATAAGCTTATACAACCAATATAATGTATATTTATAATAATTTATATCTTAAAAAATAATTTATTTGATATTAATATTACTTTGTTATTATTCCTCCAAAATATAGTCTATCGTAGGAGGATAAGGTATGAATTCAGTGATAAAGAAGGTATCACTTTTTCAAAGTTTAGCTGTAGCAGTAATATTAGTAATAGCTGTTTCAAGTATTAGTGTAATTGTAAAAAATTCTATAATATCAGATGTAAAATTAGGCTTTAAAGAAAGAGTTATAGATATAAGAGCAACTTTTGAAGTTTTAAATGATTCTATAAAAGAATCAGCAAAAACTGTTTCAAATGTATTTAGTGCAAAGTTAAATAACATTGAAATAGATTATTCAGAAAAAATTGAATTAAATGGTGTTCAAACTGCAACTTTAAAATCAAATGGAATTATTTTAAATAAAAACAATGAATTAATAGATGAATTTACAAAAACTACTGGAGCAGTTGCAACAGTATTTGTAAAACAAAATGATGATTTTTATAGAGTTGCTACTTCTTTACATAAATTAGATAATTCAAGAGCTGTTGGTACTTTTTTAACAAAAGAAAATCCAGCTTATGAAAAAATAATAAAAAAAGAAAAATATATTGGAACAGCAAAATTATTTGGTAAGAATTATATGACAGTATATGATCCTATAATTAAAAATGGCGAAGTTATAGGAATACTTTTTGTTGCTTACAATTTCGATGGTTTATATAACATTTTACAAAGTAAATTAGAAAAAATCAAATTTGGTCAAAATGGATATTTATTTGCAATAGATACAAAAGAAGAGATTTTAACTCTACATCCTACATTAAAAAATAAAAAAATCAGTGAATTAGATAGTAATAATCAAACAATATTAAAAAATATTATTACTCAAAAAGATGGTGTTTTAGAATATGATTTTATTGATAAAGATGGTAAAAATAGAAAACTTTCTGCTTTTACTGTTTTTGAAGATTGGAATGTTATTTTAGTATCAAGTGCGAATTTAAGTGAATTATTAGAACTAAATAACACACTAAGAAGTTATTCAATATTTGGTGGGATTTTATTGTTATTTATACTATTAGGTGTAAGTTATTTTATCATTAAAAAGACAGTTAATGAACCATTAGTTCTTATAAACCAAGGATTAAATGAATTTTTCTCTTACTTAAATAGAGAAAAAAATAAAATAAGTTTGATTGATTTAAATTCAAAAGATGAATTTGGTCAAATGGCAAAAGTATTAAATACAAATATTGATAAAACAAAAATGGGAATAGAAGAGGATAGAAAGCTAATTGATGAAACTATAACAGTTTTAAGTGAGTTTGAACATGGAGATTTATGTCAAAGATTACATATTAATGTTTCAAATCCAGCATTAAAACAGTTAAAAGAAGTAGTTAATAATATGGCAGATAATTTAGAACATAATATTGATAATGTACTTGAAATTTTAGAAGAGTACTCAAATTACAACTATATAAATAGTATTTCTACTGAAGATTTAAAAGAGCATTTATTAAAATTGGCAAATGGAGTAAATAGTTTAGGTAGTTCTATTACAACAATTTTAAAAGAAAATAAATCAAATGGATTAACTTTAGAAAATAGTTCAAATGTACTTTTATCAAATGTAGATAAGTTAAATACAAGTTCAAGCGAAGCTGCCGCAAGACTTGAAGAAACAGCTGCTGCAGTAGAAGAGGTAACTTCTAATGTAAGAAATAACACTCAAAGTATTCAAAAAATGGCTACTTTATCAAGTAGTGTTACTGCTTCTGCAACTCATGGTGAGAAATTAGCAAATCAAACAACTCAAGCAATGGATGAGATAAATAATCAAGTAAATTTAATAAATGATTCTATTTCTGTGATTGACCAAATAGCATTTCAAACAAATATTCTTTCACTTAATGCAGCAGTTGAAGCTGCAACTGCTGGAGAAGCTGGAAAAGGATTTGCAGTAGTTGCACAAGAGGTGCGGAACCTAGCAAGTAGAAGTGCTGAAGCGGCACGTGAGATAAAAGCAATAGTAGAAAATGCAACATCAAAAGCAAATGAAGGTAAAGAAATTGCTAATAATATGATAGAAGGATATAAAGAGTTAAATATAAATATATCTGAAACAATAAATTTAATAGGTGATATTCAAAATGCAAGTAAAGAACAGCTTTTAGGAATAGAACAAATAAATGATGCTGTAAATAGCTTAGATAGACAAACACAGCAAAATGCTATGATTGCAAGTCAAACAAATGATATAGCAATTGTAACAGAGAAAATTGCTAAATTAGTTGTAAAAGATGCAAATGCAAAAGAGTTCATTGGGAAAAATGAAGTAAAAGCTAAAAATATTGATATTTTAGAAGAAAAAAGTGTAAAACCAACACAAAATGATATCTCAAAAAAAGCTGAAACAAAAAGCAATAACATTTCTAACAACGACGAATGGGAGAGTTTTTAAACTCTTCTTTCAAATATTTCATAAGTCTCGTTGATTATAATCAATTCAATCTTTATAAAATTTAATTAAAATCACAACAAACCTAAGGAGATAAAAATGCTTATAAATAAAGAATTACTACCATTAGTTGATATGGATTTTATGAATGAAACACATTTTGAAGATGTAGATTTGATAAATGAACTTCATCAAAGTATTGTGACTTATGAAAAAGATAGCTCAAATGAGAATTTTGAAATTTTAAAATTGCAATATAAAAATTGGCAAAATCACACAATAAATCATTTTAAAACAGAAGAAGATGAAATGCAAAAAAAAGGTTTTTTCGCATACCCTTTTCATAAAGGTGAACATGATTCTAATTTGTATGAAATAGATACAGTTTGGAAAAACTTTGAAGCAAAAAAAGATATAAATGAACTAAAAAATTATATAGAAAAAGATTTAGTTGATTGGTTAACAAATCATATTTTGAGTATGGATACTGTAACTGCAAGATTTTTTAAGACAGGAATGAGTCCTTGTGGAATGCATTAGTTAGCAATATATAATATCAATTGCTAATTAATTAAGCTCTATAAAATAGTAACTTTTAAAAACAATTAGCACTTAATATTGACAAGTGCTAAAAAATTTGTTAAAATTTCATCAACTTGATAAAATTAAAATCAAGTATATAATTTTAAAAGGAGTTTGAAATGCTTTTAACAAAATTTGACCCATTTAAACAAATAAGAGAATTAGAAAAAAATTTTTATAACCAATCAAATAGTGAAGGTGTAACTGCTTTTGTTCCTGTTGTAAATACAAGAGAAGGCGAGTTTGCTTATCATGTAGATGTTGATCTGCCAGGTGTTAAAAAAGAAGATATTAAAGTTGATATAAATAAAAATGTTTTAACAATTAGTGGTGAAAGAAAAACAAAAGAAGAGGTAAAAGAAGAAGATTATTACAAAGTAGAAACATATTTTGGGAAATTCTCAAGAAGTTTTACTCTTCCAGATAATGCAGATATTGAAAATATCGAGGCAAGTAGTGAAAATGGCGTTTTAGAAGTGATAATTCCAAAACTTAAAGATGATACTACTAAAAAAACAATCGCAATTAAATAAATATTAATAGTAGTAATTTCTGCTTTTCATTAAATCTTTAGGACGAATTCCAAAAAATTGCATAAACGCAGTTGAAAAGTTTTGTTGGTGTTTGTAACCAACAAAACTTGAAATCTCAGAAATAGAAAACTCACTTGTTTCAAGTAACTGCTTTGCATAAAGCATCTTTTGTTCCAATATCATTTGTCCTATTGTAGTATTAAAAAGTTGCTTAAACCCATACTTTAATTTAAACTCATTTAATCTTACCTTTTTTGATAAGCTCATCAAATCAGAAAAATCATTCTCTAATAAAATAAGATTCCGTACTTTGTGTAAAGCTTCGATATCATCTTGATTAAGCTTAACTTTTTTATTCTCTTGCTCTTTAAAATTTAACATTTCACTAAATTCATTATAGATTAATTCTAATACTTTACTTTGTAAATAGATATTTTGAAGTTCACCTTCAAAAGGTGAATTATATAATTCATTTGCTAGATGGATATTTTTTGAAGTTTGATTTTTCAAAGTTATACTTGGAAGTGAAGTAAAATCTTTTGAGTGAATTTCGAGAAGTTTTGAAAAATTTTGCTCAAGAAAATCTTTTTTTATCATTATTTCAATAGATTTAGAAGAATTTTTATTAAACATCAATGAAACATTACATTCATTTAAATATTTTACATAAGAGTTATTTCCATTAACAATATCAATTTTATTTTTGTTTTTAAATTGTATAGTTCCATTAATTAAAATATTTATGAATAAACTATCGAATTTTGCATTTGGATTTTCGATTGTAACATTCCCATATGAATTCGATAATCCATGTTTAAAAAGATAAATGTATTCGGAAATAATTTCTTTTTCAGAATACATAAAACCTAAATGATTAGGTAATGAAAATAGGTGTTTTTTAGATAATGAAGAACAAACGAATTCATTCATATTATCAAATGAAAATCTATTTAACACTTTTTCCATAAAAAGTAATCCTTATATAATAAATTATTTATTGAAACTAATAATACATATCATTATAATTCAACCTTATTAAAAAACACATAATAAGGAAAGAAAATGTTGAAAAATAAGAAAATCTTGTTTTTGTCTTTATTTGTGAGTTCATTTTTATTTGCAAATGAAACTACAAAACTAGATGAAATTAAAGTAAGTGAAACTTCAGAAAATTCTCAAACAATTCAAAATGGACAAATATCAAGAGAAAATAACTTAGGCATTCTTGGAAATAAAGATTTTATGGAGACACCATTTAATACCATAAGTTATACAGCTGAATATATAGAAAATTTACAAGCACAAAATATTCAGACTATTATTTCAAAAATAGATCCTTCTGTATATAGTTCTGGTTCTATTGGTATGTTAACAGAAAATTATAATATTAGAGGATTTTCAAGTCTTCCTAATGATAATATATTAAATGGCTTATATGGAATGTCTCCTCATTATCGAACAAGTCCTGAGTTTTTAGAAAAAATCAATGTTCTAAAAGGACCAAATGCTTTATTGAATGGTATGGCACCGGGAGGAAGTATTGGAGGAGCTGTTAGTTTAGTAACAAAAAAAGCTCAAAACACTCCAACAAGAAGTATCAGTACCTCTTATAGCTCAGATTCTTTATGGGGAACTCATCTTGATTTGGGGCAAAGATTTGGTGAAAAAAATCAATTTGGTGCTAGATTTAATGGTGTATATAGAAGTGGAGATACAGCAGTTGACAACCAAGAAGCTAAAACAAAATTAGCTCATATTGCATTTGATTATAAGGCAGATAGAGGACAATTATCAGCGGAATACTTACATTCTTATGATCATATTGATGGAATAAATAGAGGAATCACTCTTGTTAACGGCTTAAGTGTTCCAAATCCTCCTAAAAATACTACTTTGTTTGCACCAAATGATACTTATATAACAACAATAGATGATATGTTTATGTTGATGGGAGATTATGATATTACAGATAATATTTTTATTTATGGTAAATATGGACATAGTGAAACTGATATGGATGCATTGGCTGGTTGGAAGAGACAAGTAGTCAATAAAAATGGTAAATATGATGATACTTTTGTACATCAAAGAATGGAAATGGATAAAGATTCTGCAGATATTGGAACTAGATTTAATTTTAATACTTTTGGCATAAATCATGAACTTACAACAAATTTAACATACTATCACAATAATAACCATTTTGAAATGAAAATGTATCCTACTATATATTCTACAAATATTTACAATCCAAATTACAGTGGTTTAAAATTAGATAAGAGTTTTAGTAATGTAAAACCTAAAAAAAGCGCAGAGACTGAATTATTTAGCTATGGTTTTGCAGATAATATGAGTATGTTTGATGATAGACTAAATATTATATTTGGTTTAAGAGAACAAAATGTCATACAAGAAAGTTTTAGTATTGTAACAGGACAACGAACTTCAAAATATGATGAAAATGAACTAACACCCGCTGTTGCAGTTTCTTACAAATTTACAGATTCTGTGATGGCTTATGCAAACTATATAGAAGGATTAACTCAAGGTCCAACTGCACCAACAACAGCAGCAAATGCTGGAGAAATGTTTTCTCCTTATCAAACAAAACAATATGAAACTGGTATTAAACTAGATTTTGATCACTTTACAAATGCATTAAGTATTTTTCAAATTGAAAAACCAAATGGTTATACAGATCCTATATCAAATGTATATAGTGTAGATGGTGAACAAACAAATAGAGGTATAGAATACAACTTTTTTGGAGATATATTTACTGATTTAAGATATATGGGAGGATTTTCTTATATTGAAGCTAAAAATACAAAAACAGCTGGTGGAGTAAATGAAAATAAATATGCTACGGGTGTTCCAAAATATCAAGGAAAATTAGGTCTAGAATATGATATTACGAATAGTTTTAGTGTGAATGCAAATGCGAGTGCCATGTCAAAACAGTATATAAATGCTGATAATTCACTATCAATTTCTGGAAGAACTATTTATGATGTAGGTGCAAAATATAAATCGAAAATTGGGAATTTCCCTACAACTTTCAAAGCAGATATTTATAATGTTATGGATAAAGATTACTGGGCTGGAGAGTTAGGTAGTGGTTTGGGTGCACCTAGAACATTTATGTTCTCTGTTAAACTTGATTTCTAACAATATAAAATATAAGGATAAAAAATGAAAAATATAAAAAAATTACTGTTTGTTAGTGTAATGTTTTTTTTAAGTTTAGTAAACTTAAATGCTCACTCACTTTGGGTAAATTCTTTTGAGTCATTTACTCATAAACCTGCCCATATTATAGTTGGTTTAGGTTGGGGACATTTAATGCCAATTGATGATATTTTAAACTCTCCAAATGGTAGAGTTATTGTTGAAGAGTTTAAAATAACTTCACCAAATGGTGAAATAATAAATCTTGATATTCCATCAAGTGACCCTAAGGAAGCAACAAAAAAAGTAAAAGATTTTGATGTTCTTAGTGCAGATTTGGGATTGCAAAAAATTGCATTAAAAGAGAATAGTCAAAAAGGTGTTTATAAAATAGAGGCAAAAAGTAAACCTACTTTTTATACTGAATATATAGATACAAAAGGTAATAAAAGATTAAAATTAACAACAATGGATAAACTTGATGATATTCAAAAGATTTTAATGTCTGTTAAATATGAAGCATTTGCAAAATCTTATTTAACTATTGATAAATGGGAAGAACAAAAAGCTACAAATAAAGGTTTAGAAATCATTCCAAAAACAGATTTATCAAATGTAAAAGTAGGAGACTTAGTAGAATTTGAAGTTTTATTTGAAGGAAAACCTCTACATTTAACTGCATCTAGTATGGATTATATAAGTGCGAATAGTAACTCATTTGGACAAAATGATGGATTTTCTTTGATGTCATATATTGAAAATGGAAAAGCACAATTTAGAGTTCAAAGTGCAGGACAGTGGAGAGTTTCATGCAATCATAGAGATACTGTAACTAAAGATGGAAGTTTTAAAGATTTATTTGGAAAAGTAGAATATGTTTTTAATGCATCAACTATAACTTTTAATGTTAAAGAGTAAAATATTTATAAGTGTGGGTTTGAAAAGTATTCCACACTTATATGATTTACAAATTTTAAGACAATCTTAAAACAGTTATCTCACTTGAAGCTCCTAATCTCATAGGTGGTCCCCAAAATCCAGTTCCTTTATTTACGTAAACTTGAGTTGTATCATTATGTTGGTGAAGTCCTTTTACATAAGGTTGTTCAAGTTTTACCAAAAAATTAAATGGAAAGATTTGTCCACCGTGAGTGTGTCCACAAAGTATTAAATCAATATTTTTCGTATCTTTTATTTCATTTATATATTTTGGTTGATGTGCTAATAAAATTGTAGGATTATTTTCACAATTTTCTAAAGCTTTATTTATATCAGGAATATATGAACCATATCTAAAACCAAATCTATCGTAAACTCCAGCTAAATAGAAACCTTCATCTTTTTCTCCAATATAAACATTTTGATTTTCTAAAGTTTTAATTCCCAAAGAGTTTACATAATCAATGATTGGTTTTACTCCGTGAAAATATTCATGATTTCCAACTATAAAATATGTTCCATATTTTGATTGTAAATTTTTTAATTCATCAAGTGCTGGACGCGCAAACTCTAGTTTAGTATCAACTAAATCACCAGTTATCACAACTACATCTGCATTTAAAAGATTTATTTTATCAACCATTGATTTTATAAAATTTTTTGTAATCAATCCACCAATGTGAATATCGCTTATTTGTATTATTTTATAAGGTTTTTTTAGATTATTTATTTTTACATCAACTACTTCAAGTTCAACATGTCGTGCATTATCGATAGCTTTAACATTTGTTGCAATAACTGCTGATATAACACCGATATCTAAACCTTTTTTAAAAAATTCTCGTCGATTTTTAGTATATTTTGTTTTTGAAATCCCAAAAGAGATGATTTCATGTAATAAAGTAATAATAAATGTTAAAAAAATCATCCCAATTGGTAAAGATAGGAGAAAATAGAGCCAATTTGGCACTACGGGGAAATATCTAGCCATTGGATACATAAGTACCCCAAAAAATGTTAGATATAAAAATAGGCTAAGATATTTTTTGGTCTTATAATTAAAATCAAGTTTATTTATAAGACGCTTTTTGATTATCAAAGTTTGGAAAGCAAATACAATAGTAAAAAGTATAAAAAACAATGATATATTCATGGGGAATTATATAAATTTTTGGTTAACAGCTTTTTAATAGAAGATTAATAATTAATTAAATCTAAAAATAATTTTATTAGTAAACAAGTAATTCAATGGTATTCTAAAATATATAAAAATATATTTATTTCTCATTTTGATAGAAATAGTATAAATTAAAAAAAGGATAAATATGATTAAAAAATTTAGTTTAATAGTTCTATTTAGTATAATAGCATCAGTACAAAGTGTAGCTCATGATTTTTGGATACATTCTACGAGTTATACTCTTCCTTGGAATAAATTGGGAGCTATAACAAATTTATATATGGGACATGGACATTTATATCCTGTAGATGAAGTCTTTGATGGTGATGTTAAATTTAAAATAGTTCAACCAGATAATAAAGAAAAAGTTATCGAAGAAAAACTTTTAGGTTACAAAGAGATATTAAAAAAAGAGGGAACTTACATAGTTTCAGGTAAAACAAATCCTGCTTTTTGGACATATTACTTTGATGAAAAAGGAAATAAAAGTTGGAAAGCTGGAACAAAACAAGATGTAAAAAATATAATCTCAAGTAAACAATATAACAAATTTGCAAAAGCAATTTTAAATGTTGGAGAAACAAAAGATGAAAATTACTCAAAAGTTCTAGGAGATACTTTAGAAATAATTCCTATGGAGAATCCAAATAAACTTGTTGGAAATGGTCAATACTTAACAGTAAAAATACTATTTAAAAATGAGCCTTTGGCTTCCTCAAAAGTTTATGGTAGTTATGCAGGATTTTCAAATAATGGAGATTATGCTTTTGTAACAACTACAAATAAAGATGGACTTGCAAAAATTAAGTTAAGTCACTCTGGATATTGGATATTAAAAACAGACTATTCTGAAGCTGCATCAAAAGAGCTAGAAGATAAGGTGAATGAAATTTTTTATGTAGCAACATTAACTTTTCAAGCCCAATAAATATAATAATGATATTAAAAATCATAAAACTATGCTATAATTTTGTACATTTTTAAAGGAGTAAATATGAAAAAAATCTTTGGATTGATTGCTTTATGCGGAACATTTCTTTTTGGTGCTATTAATTTACAAACAGCTTCAAAAGAAGAACTTATGAGTATTAAAGGAATAGGTGAAAAAAAAGCTGAGCAAATTATGGAATATAGAAAAACAAATACTATAAAAAGCGCAGATGACTTGAAAAACATCAAAGGTTTTGGTGATAATATTGTTGCAAATGTAAAAGAAAACAATATAGATACTATAAAAGAACAAGCTAAAAATGAAGTAAATGAAAAAGTTGATGAAACAAAAAAAGATGCTCAAAAAAAATTAGATGAAAAATCTGAAGAGTTGAGTAATAAACTTAACGAAAAAGCTTCAAGCTTCTTCAAATAATATTTTAAAACTAAGGCAAATCTCTTGCTTTAGTTTTTTACTTCATTTATGTTAAACTTAAATAAAATTTTTTAAGGTCATAAATGAAAATCCTATTTTCTCCAAGTGAAACAAAAAACTCTGGAGGCTTGAATAAATCTTTTGATAATTCTTCTTTTATTTTTCCTGAACTTTACAGTTTTAGAGAAGAAATTTTAAATAAATATAACAATTTTATAAAAACTGCTTCAAAAACACAACTTGAAAAACTTTTTGGAACAAAAAAAGATGAAATAATAAATTCATATAAAAAAGATATCTTCCAAAGTCTAATTATGAAAGCAATTTTAAGATATGAAGGTGTTGCTTATGACTATTTGGAATATAAAGTTTTAGATAGAAACGAACAAAAATATATAGACGAAAATGTTTTGATTTTTTCGAATCTTTTTGGAGTTTTAAAAGCAAGTGATGAAATTCCTGACTATAAACTAAAACAAGGTGAAACTTTTGACAATTTAAAAATAGAAAAGTTTTACTGTGATAGTTTCTCTTCAAAACTTGATGAGTTTTTAAAAGATGAAGATATTATTGATTTAAGAGCTGGATTTTATGAAAAATTTTATCAAATCAAAAAACCATATATAACAATGAAATTCATAAAAGATGGTAAAGTTGTAAGTCACTGGGCAAAAGCTTATAGAGGAATTATTTTAAGGTTATTAGCTCAAAATAATATTCAAAATATAGATCAATTAATGAGTATGGAAATTGAAAATCTTTCAATTGAAGAAATTAAAAAACAAAAATTAAAAACGGAAATTATATATTCTATAAAATAAAGGAAAATGAGTGAAGAGAATTCCATTTTTAGGATTTTTACTTGATAAAAAAGGCTCTGCTTTAGAGCTAAAATATGAAGAACTAAATAGTGTAGAAGCAACTGATAAAATTTTATGGGTTCATTTTGATTATTCTACACAAGAAGCAAAAGATTGGATAAGAAATCAATGTAATAATTCTATAGTAGCTGATGCTCTTTTAGCAGATGAAACAAGACCAAGAACTACACTTTTAGGAGATTCTTTACTTCTTGCTTTAAGAGGTGTAAATTTAGATCCTCAGTCAAGACCTGAAAATATGATATCTATTCGATTATTTATCTCTTCAAATATGATTATTAGTACAAGTAGAAGAACTTTATTGTCTGTTACTGAGATTATTGAAGAGTTAAGAAAAGGTACAGGAGTAAAAAGTACTTCTGAATTTTTAGTAGAGTTGACTTATCGTATGATTGATAGAATGGATGATGTTATTGACCAACTTCAAGATAGAACGGATTATTTAGAAGAAAATATAATTGATATGAAAAATCAAGAGTTTAGAACAGAGATTTTAAATGTAAGAAGAGAAACTATTATTTTAAAAAGATATTTAGCTCCACAAAAAGAGGCTTTAATCAAATTAAGTAATGAAAAAATATCTTGGATTGATGAGTATAAAAAAGTAGAGATTAGAGAGACTAATGACCAGTTGATAAGACATATAGAAGAACTTGATACTATTCGAGATAAAGTTATTTTAATTCAAGAAGAATTAGCAAATAGTTTAAGTGAAGAGATGAATAAAAAAATGTATATGTTATCTATTATATCTGCAATTTTTTTACCACTTACTTTTTTAACTGGGCTTTTAGGAATAAATGTTGGTGGAATACCAGGTGCTTCAAATGATAAAGCATTTTATATATTTACTATAATTTTACTTTTAGTGATATTTTCTCAATATGTCATTTTCAAAAAGAAAAAGTGGATTTAATCTTTTTTTACAAAACTTATAGAAATAAAAGAAAATAGTGCAAAAATTGCACTATATAAAAATAAGTATTTTCCATAAGTAGCTCCAGCACTCAATGCCCCTACAAATCCACCCAATCCATAACCAACGCCAAACATAAATTGTTGAGCTAGTTTTTTATTATCATAAAGTGAATATAAGTAAATAACAACAGCACTATGAAATAAAGCAAATGAAAAAGCATGAATAGCTTGAGTGAAAAATACAACTTCTAAAGAATTAGGATACAAATATAAAAGTATCCATCTAAAAGCTGTCACACCAACACAAAATTTTATGATATTTAAAAGATTATTTTTTAAAATTGGTGCTTGATAATAAAGCATTAAAATTTCACAAATAACACCAAATGCCCAAAGATATGAAATAGTTTCTAAAGATAAACCATGTTCTAATTCATAGATTGTAAAAAAGTTGTAGAATGAACCAAAACTTACTTGCATAAAAAATATGCTTGCCCAAAAAGCAAAGTGTTTCATAAATGAAAAAACTTCATTGCTAATTGGATTTATTTTTTCTTCAAAATCATTTTTTAAAAGTAATAATGAAAAAATTACTGTTAGAACAACAACTCCTAAATAGTAATGAAGAGCAATAAAAGGTGTTGTTAAAACTTTTGCTAAAACTAAAGCAATTATAGTAAAACCAATTGAGCCAAAAAGTCTTGCTTTTCCATATTTGTCTTTTCCCAATATTGTCACAGCAGTAACTTCAAGATAAGGTAAAATCAAAGATAAACAAGCTGCTAAAAAAGCATTATTTAACATAAAAATATAAAAATGTTCTATTGTGATATAAAAAAGTGCAACCGCAATAACTGTTAAAAACAGTGCTTTTTTAAACATTTTTTTATTTAAACTAATATGTTTTAAAAATAAAAAAGGCATAGCAAATTTCATCAAAGGAGCAACAGCTAAAATAATACCAATATCAAAAGCACTATATCCAATATCATTTAGAACTTTTGGTAAAAATATTACATATATTCCAACAGCAGCAAAATAAAAGAAATAAAAAGCAGATAGGTTAAAAAATAGCATTATTTTTTATCTATATCAATCACAATTGTACCAGATACTAAATCTTGAAAAGTTTTTTTATCTTTTCTTAAAAATGGAAGAAAGGCTAAAATGATAGTCATAGAACTAAATAAAAAAGCTATATATCTTAAAATAGCTTTTGGTAGAGATATTTTTTCTTTTGTTTTTTCGTTTAAAAGTTTTAAACTATAAGCTTTTAATCCAGGAGTTTGTCCTTTTGCTATCCAAAAGATTATAATAATAAGTCCATATGTTAAAGAAAGAGTCCATCTTGCTTCTTGACTACCTTGGAAATCATCTTTTCCATCCATAAATATATAAGTAGTTAAATATGCAAGTGGCATCATAATCATAAACATATCGACAATGAAAGCTTTAATTCTTGAAGGGATTGATGCACAAATAATTAAGCTATCTTCAGTTGTAGTATTTTCTAAAGAACTATTTTTTTTGTGCTTTACATCTCTCCATTTTGCCATTAGTTTCCTCTACTACCTGGTTTTATAGCAACACTTCCTTCTTTACACATAGGACAATCTTCTGGGCTATACATCTCAAAAGCAAAATCTTCTAGTGCAAAAAGTGGTTTATCTAAAGGTAATTTACAGTTGTCTTTTCTCTCAATTGAACTTCCAACTCTTGAACAAAAACCTCTATTTGCTAAAGCAGCGTAAGCTACTACAATTCCACCAGCTTTTTCGATTTCTCTTGCAGCTTCTAAAGCGCTTCCACCTGTTGTGATTATATCTTCACAAACAAGGTATTTTTCACCTTCTTTTACTTCAAATCCTCTTCTGATAGTCATTTCACCATCAGCTCGTTCTGCAAAAATAAATCTTACATCAAGTGCAGTCGCAAGAGCAAAACCAGCTATTAGTCCACCAAGAGCAGGTGAACAAACAGCATCTATTTCTAAATTAGATTTTTTAATCTCTTTTGCTAACTCTTCAGTTAAATATTTTGCAGTCTTTGGATCTTCTAATACTTTTGCTGATTGTAAATAAAATCTTGAGTGATTTCCACTACTTAATTTAAAATGTCCTTCTAGTAGTGCAGAAGCATCTTTATATATTTGTTCTATTTTCATAATCAAACCGTTAAAATTTCTTTTTCTTTTGCTTTTAAAGTTTCATCAGCTTTTAAAACATAAGAATCAGTGATTTTTTGAATTTCATCTTGAGCTTTTTTACTTTCATCTTCAGTAATAGCTTTATCTTTTAAAAGAGTTTTCACTTTATTATTTGAGTTTTGTCTAATATTTCTAATAGCAACTTTTGCATTATCTGTCATAGTTTTTGCATGTTTTGCTGTTTCTTGTCTTTGTTCAACTGTCATTGGTGGGAAAAATAGTTTAATTATTTGACCATCATTATTTGGATTTACTCCAATATTTGCATTTTGGATAGCTTTTTCAATTGTTCCTAAAAGATTTTTTTCCCAAGGATTGATTGTAATAGTTGTTGCATCTGTTGCTAAAACAGAACCAACTTGACTTAAATCAGTCATTGTTCCATAATAATCAACTTTTATACCATCTAAGATATTTGTATTAACTTTACCTGTTCTTAAAGATTTATAATCTTTTTTTAAAGCTTCTATAGATTTTTCCATATGTTCTTTAGTTTGTGCATATACTTCTTGTAGCATTTATGCTCCTTTAATTAATAAAATTTTCTTCTTAAATAAAAAGAGATTTTTATCTCTTTATTATTTTTCAGAAGATGTTGGAATTTGGCTTGTTGGTGCAACTGGTGCAGTTGGAGTTTGTGTTACTGGAGTTGCTGGGATTAAAGATTCTGTTTTTACTGAATCGATAGCACTTTTATTTCTTTGTTCATTATAAAAGTATCCAAGAACTAAAGTATTTATCACAAAAGCTAATCCTAATGCCATTGTTGCTTTTGTTAAAAAGTTTGCTGGACCTTTTGCTCCAAAAACTGATTCGTTACTTCCGCTATATGCTCCAAGTCCTATACTTGAGCTCTTTTGAAGTAAAACAGTAATAGTTATAAGTACAGCTAAAACAAATTGAACTATTAAAAGTGTAGATGTCATAATCTAATATCCTTTTTAAAAAATAGCATTAATTTTATCAAAAACTTGTTAAAATCTTGTTAAAATCAAAATTACAAAGAGAAAAATTGCAAGTTAAAAATCAATTTTCAAAATATGCTAATGAATATAAAACTCACAATATTATTCAACAAATTGTAGCAAAATCACTTGTTCGAGAGTTAAAATCTAAACCAAAAAGAATTTTAGAATTAGGTTGTGGTTCTGGACAAGTTTTTTCAAATATTTTTTGGGAAATTGAGTTTTATAAAGCAATAGATGCTTCATTTTCGATGTGTGAACTTCATCCAAAAGCAAAAAATATAGAAGTAAAATGTCTAAATTTTGATAGTGAAGAATTTTTTAATGAGATAAAAAATGATAGTTATGATATGGTTTTATCATCTTCTGCATTACAATGGTCAAGCGATTTATCTAAAATTATTGAGTCATTATCTAAGATTACAAAAGAGATAAATACTGTTTTATTTACCTCAAATACTTTTAAAACTATACAAAAAATCACAAATACAAAATCACCAATTTTAGATGAAGATAGTATAAAAAACTCTTTTTCTAAATATTTTGAGTGTGAATTTGAAACTATTTTATACAAATTAGAATTTGATAATAAAAAAGATTTATTTGATTATATTAAAAAATCAGGAGTTAGTGGAGAAAAATCTCTTTCATATAGTGATTCGAAAAAATTATATAAAGAGTATGATTTAAATTATTTAGAATTTGAAGTGATTTTTGTTAAAACAATCTCTAAATTATAGAGTTCATATCGTATATATTTGAAATTTTCACTATCTTTTATAGAAGTTAATTTTATAAATTCTTCTAAAACTCTAGCACTTTCTTGTGCCCTTTTGAAGTTTGCTATTAGAATTGAATTTAGATTATCTCTATTTTGTTCACTTTTAATAGACTCTCTTAAGACATCATTTTTTACATCTCTAGTTTCAAGAAGTTCATAGTAGTTTTCAGTACGAGCTAAATGTCTAAGATTTTTAAGTTTTGTAGCGACTTCTTTATTATTATATACATATCTAAATATATCTTCTACTACTCGAATGCCTTCTCGTAATCTATTTAAATTCGCATCAATAAGTCTTAAAGAAGAATTATTATCCATAATTTACAGTAAAAAGAATAAGACTAATAAGTCTTATTCTCTATCTCCACTATTCATAATCCCAAGAATTTGTAATAATGATATAAATAGATTAAAGAAATCTAAATATAAAGATAGTGCAGCTTCTACTGGTGAATCATATCCACCTTTTATAATATTTTGTGTATCAAATAAAATAAATGCAGAGAATAGTAATGCACTAACACTAGCAATTGCTAATTGCATCATAGATGATTGAATGAAGATATTAGAAATACCTGCAACAATTACTATAATTAAAGCAATGAATAAAAATTTACCCATAAATGAGTAATCTTTTTTAGTTGTCATTGCAAACATTGAAATTCCACCAAATGCAATTGATGTCATTAAAAAAGCTTGACCAACAATAGAAGCACCGCTAGGCATTGCAAAAATTGCAGCCAATAATGGAGCAATAGTTAATCCAGTAATAAATGTAAATACAAATAATACTGCTAAATTAACACCTGGAGTATGTTTTACTCTTGGTATTACAAAGAATATTAAAGCAAGTTCAATTGCAAATAAAACCCATTTCATTGGTCCCATAAGTAAACTTACTATTCCTAATCCAACATATGCACCAGCAGTTGCAGCTAATAATGAACCTGCAAATAGTTGGTAAGTAGCTTTTAAAAAGCTCATTAATTGTACTTGAGAAGATTCTTGTGAATATTGAGATGATTGATTTGATAAATAATCTCTATTATACATTTTCTTTTCCTTTCTAAATTTTGTACAATTATAGTACTAAAAAAAAGTAAATCAAAGATTAATAAATCAACAGTTTTTACAAATTCAAAAATTTAAGCTACATTTTAGCAAAGTACTCTTGACAAGAGAAGAAAAAGGTATTATAATTCCCGTCCAATTTGACAAGACGAAGTTCAAAATCAAGTTATGATCTTTAAAAGAAGAAGTTTAAGAAGAAGTAATCTTTGTAAACTAAATATGTTAATCAAACAAACAAAGAGAAAAAAAACAAGAAGTAAAACTCTTGTCTATTCAAAAAAACATGAGTGATAATTTTGTAATTTAAGTAATTATAAAATATGTCAGTTTCAAAACTACATAAAGATTAAAGAGATTTAATCAAAAAATTTATGGAGAGTTTGATCCTGGCTCAGAGTGAACGCTGGCGGCGTGCTTAACACATGCAAGTCGAACGAGAACGGATTATAGCTTGCTATAATTGTCAGCTAAGTGGCGCACGGGTGAGTAATGTATAGGTAATATGCCTCTTACTAAGGGATAACAATTGGAAACGATTGCTAATACCTTATATTCCTTTTTATCAAAAGATAAAAAGGGAAAGATTTATTGGTAAGAGATTAGCCTGTATTGTATCAGTTAGTTGGTGGGGTAATGGCCTACCAAGACGATGACGCATAACTGGTTTGAGAGGATGATCAGTCACACTGGAACTGAGACACGGTCCAGACTCCTACGGGAGGCAGCAGTGGGGAATATTGCACAATGGACGAAAGTCTGATGCAGCAACGCCGCGTGGAGGATGACACATTTCGGTGCGTAAACTCCTTTTATATAAGAAGATAATGACGGTATTATATGAATAAGCACCGGCTAACTCCGTGCCAGCAGCCGCGGTAATACGGAGGGTGCAAGCGTTACTCGGAATCACTGGGCGTAAAGAGCGTGTAGGCGGATTGATAAGTTTGAAGTGAAATCCTATAGCTTAACTATAGAACTGCTTTGAAAACTGTTAATCTAGAATGTGGGAGAGGTAGATGGAATTTCTGGTGTAGGGGTAAAATCCGTAGAGATCAGAAGGAATACCGATTGCGAAGGCGATCTACTGGAACAATATTGACGCTGAGACGCGAAAGCGTGGGGAGCAAACAGGATTAGATACCCTGGTAGTCCACGCCCTAAACGATGTACACTAGTTGTTGTGAGGCTCGACCTTGCAGTAATGCAGTTAACACATTAAGTGTACCGCCTGGGGAGTACGGTCGCAAGATTAAAACTCAAAGGAATAGACGGGGACCCGCACAAGCGGTGGAGCATGTGGTTTAATTCGACGATACACGAAGAACCTTACCTGGACTTGACATAGTAAGAATGATTTAGAGATAGATTAGTGTCTGCTTGCAGAAACTTGCATACAGGTGCTGCACGGCTGTCGTCAGCTCGTGTCGTGAGATGTTGGGTTAAGTCCCGCAACGAGCGCAACCCTCGTCCTTAGTTGCTAACAGTTCGGCTGAGAACTCTAAGGAGACTGCCTACGCAAGTAGGAGGAAGGTGAGGATGACGTCAAGTCATCATGGCCCTTACGTCCAGGGCTACACACGTGCTACAATGGGGTATACAAAGAGCAGCAATACGGTGACGTGGAGCAAATCTCAAAAATGCCTCCCAGTTCGGATTGTAGTCTGCAACTCGACTACATGAAGTTGGAATCGCTAGTAATCGTAGATCAGCTATGCTACGGTGAATACGTTCCCGGGTCTTGTACTCACCGCCCGTCACACCATGGGAGTTGAACTCATTCGAAGCGGGGATGCTAAAGTAGCTACCTTCCACAGTGGATTCAGCGACTGGGGTGAAGTCGTAACAAGGTAACCGTAGGAGAACCTGCGGTTGGATCACCTCCTTTCAGAGAAATACTTTAAGATTTGTTTCTTAAAGTATGAAAAAAAAAGATTGATTACATATTTAGTTTATAAAGATTATTTAGAACTAATAAGAAATGAATAGGTGAAGGGGCCTATAGCTCAGCTGGCTAGAGCGCTCGACTGATAATCGTGAGGTCTCAGGTTCAAGTCCTGATAGGCCCACCATGAATAATCTTAGAATCGGGTCCTAAAAGAATGAATATTTTTTTGGGTGATTTTGGGGAATTAGCTCAGCTGGGAGAGCGCCTGCTTTGCACGCAGGAGGTCAGCGGTTCGATCCCGCTATTCTCCACCATCTTATTAATAGATAAACTATAGAAGAAGAATAAATTCTAATATAAGTTTTATATAGAGATATATAAGATTTATATTAGAACTTATAAAAAGTAAGTTTCTAATGATATTTAAAAACATAATGTTAAAGTCTTTAATTTTTTCGTAAAGATTAAATAATAGATATAAAGAAGAGATTTTTTATAAATATTAAATAATTAAAACAAAAAAAATTTCATATCTTAAAAATGTTTATTATGAAAATAATAGATATAACATAGATAGAACACAACTAAATTATTAGATATATTGAAAAATGTACTTAATAAGATAGTAGCCAAAGAATATTATCAAACTAAAAGTATTAATTTACTTTTAAAAGGCAAATAACTCTTTCGAGTTATTTATTAATAAGCTATTAAGGGCTAATGGTGGATGCCTAGACTGTAAGAGGCGATGAAAGACGTATTAGGCTGCGATAAGCCTCGGGGAGCTGCCAAAGAGCTTTGATCCGGGGATTTCTGAATGGGGCAACCCAATATAATGAGAATTATATTACCCTACGGGGAGCGAACCTAGTGAAGTGAAACATCTCAGTAGCTAGAGGAAGAGAAATCAAACGAGATTCCCAAAGTAGCGGCGAGCGAAATGGGATTAGGACAAACCCAATGCTTGCATTGGGGGTTGTAGGACCATGATATGAGACTAAAGAGGATAGATGAAATACTTGGAAAAGTGTAGCATAGAAGGTGAAACTCCTGTAATTAAAATTCTCAATAGCTCTAATGGTATCCTGAGTAGGTCGGAACACGTGATATTTTGACTGAAGCCGGGGGGACCACCCTCCAATCCTAAATACTACTTACAGATCGATAGTGAACAAGTACCGTGAGGGAAAGGTGAAAAGTACTCCAGCGAGGAGAGTGAAATAGAACCTGAAACCATTAGCTTACAATCATTCAGAGCCCTATGATTTATCAGGGTGATGGACTGCCTTTTGCATAATGAGCCTGCGAGTTGTGGTATCTGGCAAGGTTAAGTCAAGTACGAAGCCGTAGCGAAAGCGAGTCTTAATAGGGCGAATTAGTCAGATGCTGCAGACCCGAAACGAAGTGATCTATCCATGAGCAGGTTGAAGCTGGTGTAAGAGCCAGTGGAGGACCGAACCCGCAGGCGTTGAAAAGTCTTGGGATGACTTGTGGATAGGGGTGAAAGGCCAATCAAACTTCGTGATAGCTGGTTCTCTCCGAAATATATTTAGGTATAGCCTTGTGTTGTAGCATATGGGGGTAGAGCACTGAATGGGCTAGGGCTGCTTACCGCGGTACCAAACCCTATCAAACTATGAATACTATATGTGGAATCACAGGAGTCAGGCGGTGGGTGATAAAATCAATCGTCGAGAGGGGAACAACCCAGACTAACAGCTAAGGTCCCTAAGTTACATCTAAGTGGAAAACGATGTGGAGTTACTGTGACAACCAGGAGGTTGGCTTAGAAGCAGCCATCCTTTAAAGAAAGCGTAACAGCTCACTGGTCTAGTGATTCTGCGCGGAAAATATAACGGGGCTAAGATGTACACCGAAGCTTTAGATTCAATTTTTAATTGAGTGGTAGGAGAGCGTTCTATTCAGCGTAGAAGATGTACCGGTAAGGAGCGTTGGAGCGGATAGAAGTGAGCATGCAGGCATGAGTAGCGATAATTGAGGTGAGAATCCTCAACGCCGAAAACCCAAGGTTTCCTACGCGATGCTCGTCATCGTAGGGTTAGTCGGGACCTAAGTCGAGTCCGAAAGGGGTAGACGATGGCAAATTGATTAATATTTCAATACCAACATATAAGCGCGATGTGGGGACGCATAGAGTTAATCGAGGTCACTGATGGAATAGTGGCTCGAAGGACGTAGGCTGTTAAGTAGGCAAATCCGCTTAACATTAGGCCGAGATCTTACAGGCTCTTGACACTCTTCGGAGGAGATGGAGAATCGATGATACTGTCGTGCCAAGAAAAGCCACTAAGTTTATTATATGTTGCCCGTACCGTAAACCGACACAGGTGGGTGGGATGAGTATTCTAAGGCGCGTGGAAGAACCCTGGTTAAGGAACTCTGCAAACTAGCACCGTATCTTCGGTATAAGGTGTGCCTACTTTTGTATATGAACTTGCTTCAAAAAGCGAAAGAGGTTGCAACAAAGAGTCCCTCCCGACTGTTTACCAAAAACACAGCACTTTGCTAACACGTAAGTGGATGTATAAGGTGTGACGCCTGCCCGGTGCTCGAAGGTTAACTGATGATGTCAGCGCAAGCGAAGCATTTGATTGAAGCCCGAGTAAACGGCGGCCGTAACTATAACGGTCCTAAGGTAGCGAAATTCCTTGTCGGTTAAATACCGACCTGCATGAATGGCGTAACGAGATGGGAGCTGTCTCAACCAGGGATCCAGTGAAATTGTAGTGGAGGTGAAAATTCCTCCTACCCGCGGAAAGACGGAAAGACCCCGTGCACCTTTACTACAGCTTGACACTGTAGCTTGGATATTCATGTGCAGGATAGGTGGGAGGCTATGATGACTAGACGCCAGTAGAGTCGGAGCCATCCTTGAGATACCACCCTTGAATATTTGAGTTACTAACTGCGTACAATTATCTTGTATCAGGACAATGTCTGGTGGGTAGTTTGACTGGGGCGGTCGCCTCCTAAAAAGTAACGGAGGCTTACAAAGGTTAGTTCAAAGCGGATGGAAATCGCTTGTTGAGTATAATGGCATAAACTAGCTTGACTGTGAGACATACAAGTCGAACAGAGACGAAAGTCGGTCATAGTGATCCGGTGGTTCTGTGTGGAAGGGCCATCGCTCAAAGGATAAAAGGTACGCCGGGGATAACAGGCTGATCTCCCCCAAGAGCTCACATCGACGGGGAGGTTTGGCACCTCGATGTCGGCTCATCGCATCCTGGGGCTGTAGTCGGTCCCAAGGGTATGGCTGTTCGCCATTTAAAGCGGTACGCGAGCTGGGTTCAGAACGTCGTGAGACAGTTCGGTCCCTATCTTCCGTGGGCGTAGGAAAGTTGAAGAGATTTGTCCCTAGTACGAGAGGACCGGGATGAACGTACCACTGGTGTACCAATTGTTCTGCCAAGAGCATCGTTGGGTAGCTACGTACGGATGTGATAAGAGCTGAAAGCATCTAAGCTCGAAGCCAACTCTAAGATTAACTTTCCCTGAAGTTCCCAGCAAGACTAGCTGGTTGATAGGCTGGATGTGTAAGCGTTGTAAGACGTTTAGCTGACCAGTACTAATAGAACGTTTGGCTTATTTTATACATTTCTTTGGTTTACTATCTTATTAAGTATTTTTACTTAATATGTGTTTGAAATTTTTTAGACTTTAACATTATCTTTTATTCACACTTAATCTTCGAGTTAAGTAATAAGATCAATTACTTCTTTATTTGCTTTTATTACTTAACTTGCTGGTGGTACTAGAGAAGAGGAAATACCCAGCTCCATTCCGAACCTGGAAGTCAAGCTCTTCATCGCCGATAATACTGCAGGGTCCCCTTGTGGAAACGTAGGTCATCGCCAGCTCTTTAAGTTTTTTCTCAAAGCCTTTCCTAAGTTAGTACTTCCTTACTACCTTTGGTGAGGCTTTTTTTTAGCACTTCCTTCCTTTATTTACTCTCTTTGTATTTATTCCAAGTAGTATATTGTGTTATGTACTCTTTTTTAGATTTTTTATCCCTTTATGTTTCAGCATATCTTACATTGACACACTATTAAAAATTCCTTCTCTCTACTATCTAGTGCTAAGTTTTATTTTTATTATGCCTTCCTTCCCTTTTATCTTTTTAAGCATATTTTATTTCATTATTTCTTGTTTTTTATATATTATTTGATTTTTCAACTGTGTAGTTCTATTTAGAGTTATTTTTATTAATCATTATTGCTTCTTTTATATACGTTAATCCTCTACGTTTTAATTCTTCAATATAACAGATTAAACAAAAGAAATACAACTCTCCTAATTTTATAGGCATAAAAAAAGCCAAGCTTTTATAGCTTGGCTCCTCTTATTTTGGAAACAACAAATCTTATAATCTTGACTCGTATCTTCTTAACATATATAGTTTTTTTAACATTTTTTTTCTAGCAGAAATTTTTTGCTTTTTTCTGATTTCAGTCATTGGTTCAAAATATCTTCTAGCTCTAGTTTCAGTAACGATTAGGTTTCTGTCACATTGTTTTTTAAATCTTCTATATGCTTCGTCAAAAGATTCATTATCTTTAACTTTAATGCCTGGCACTAAAATCACCCTCTTTCTTTTTAAATTTAGGGGTTGATTATATTTAAATAATACTTAATTCCTATTTAACTTATATTTTAATAGAATAAGCTTTAAAGAAAAAAGGATTATATTTTGGAATTAACTCATTTAGATGATAAAAATAGACCTAAAATGGTTGATGTTTCAAGCAAAAGTGAAACAAAAAGAGTTGCTGTTGCATCAGGCGAAATAAAAATGTCTAAAGAAGCTTATCAAGCAATTATTTCAAACAATACAAAAAAAGGTCCTGTTTTACAAACAGCAGTTATTGCTGCCATTTTAGGAACAAAAAAAACACATGAATTAATTCCTATGTGTCATCCGTTGCTTTTAACTGGAATTGATTGTGATATAGAAGAAATTCCCCAAAACAATACATTTAAGCTTTATGTTACTGCAAGATTAAATGGACAAACAGGAGTTGAAATGGAAGCTTTAACTGGTGTTTCTATAGGATTGCTTACAATTTATGATATGGTTAAAGCTATTGATAAATCAATGATAATTTCAAATGTTCAGTTAGAAAGTAAAAGTGGTGGAAAAAGTGGAGATTTTAAGAGGTAAAAATGATAGATTTAAATGATAAAAAATTAGAATTAGATTATCCTTGTAGTTGGGAATATAAACTTGTTGTTTTAGAGACTACGAATATAAAACAAACGGTAAAAGAAGTTATATTCGAAAGAGAACATAAAGTAAAAGAATCAAAAGTGAGTAGCAAAGGAAAATTTAAAAGTTATACTTTAGAGATGCTTGTTCATAATGAAGATGATAGAAAAGAGATTTTTAAACTCTTAGGTGAACATAGCGATATAAAAATGATTATCTAATTTATAGCTTTATTCAAAAGATAAAGCTATAAGTTCTCTTTTGAATAATTCTTGGTTTAATTTTTTTATTGCAGTTTGATAGTGTTTTTGAATAGTTTCTTCATCATCTCTTACAATACTTTTAATTTCATCTATAGATTTTCCTTCTTCAAAAGCGATAAAAGTTTTGTACTCTTTTCTTGTAAATTTTCTTTTTAGTACTTCTTGTAATTCTTCTTCACTTTTTAGTGTTCCAACAAGTTTTGTAATATGTTTTTGAATTGAATTTGTGAAATTCATAATAAGTATTTTCCTTTTTAGTTATTTAACCAATTTTCTAAGTTTTTTAGATCATCATAAGATGTCATATCTAATTTAATTGGAGATATTGATACATAATTTTCTTTTATTGCTTCAAAATCACAACTTTGATCTTCTGAAGCTTTCCAAATAAGTGGATGAAGACCAATCCAATAGTATTCCTCACCTCTTGGATTTATATGTCTATCAGAATCTGTTCCATACTCTCTAAATCCTGCTTTAGTAATTTTCATACCTTTGCATTCATTTGGTTTTATTGGAGGAATATTAACATTTAAAAACTTTCTTTCATCTAATGGAAAAGAGTTATTTAAAATTCTAGTTGCAAGTTTTACAATAGTATCTTTTGCTAATTCAAATTCCCATCCATTTTGGATATCTTGACATCTATTTTGACATACTTGAGAAATCGCAATAGCTGGTATTTTATGAATCACTGCTTCCATTGCTGCACTTGCTGTTCCACTATAAGTTATATCTTCACCCATATTTGCACCAATATTTATTCCACTTATTACTAAATCAGGTTTAAATCCTTCTTTAAATAAATTTCCTAAAGATAAAAAAATACAATCTGTTGGGCTACCATCATCAATTTTATAAAAATCATCTTTTATACTAATAAGTCTTAATGGTTTATCTAAAGTTAAAGAGTGACCACATGCTGATTTATTATTAGCAGGGGCAACAACTGTTATTTTAGCAATTGGACTTAAAGCATCTATTAAAGCTTTTAATCCAACGCTATCATATCCATCATCATTTGTCAGTAGTATATGCTTCATCTACTAAATAAACTCCTTCTAATTGTTTTATTAAATTTTCTACATTTGAAGTTACTTTAAAACCTGTTTCAAGTTCTAAATCTGCTAATTTTGATTTAATTATAAGTTTTAGTTCTCTTTTTCCTTGATTATTGGCAATAATATCAAATAATTTATACATAATATTTTCATCTTCACTAAAAGCAATAGCGATATTTAAAGGTGGTTCTTGAACTTCTTTTTGTTTTATTTTTAATTTTTCTTTTTGTGCATCAAATATAGTTTCTATTTTTAAAACACTAATTCTTGTAAAACTTTCATTTTTAGAAATTCTTACTTTAAATGCAATTGGTTCTTCATGATTGTATTCATCTTGAAGCTCTTTTAATTTATCTTCAAAAAGCATAAATTCGATTGTTCCATGAAAATCTAAAATTGAAACAATTCCAAATTTATTTCCTTTTTTTGAAGTTTTTTCTGTAATTGATTCAATTTTCCCTACAAAAAGTGCTTGGCTTCCATCTTCAAGTTCATCAATTTGAGAAGATAAAGTAAAGTTTATTTTTTCTAAATCTTTTTTATACTCATCAAGTGGGTGTCCTGAAACATAAAAACCTAAAGTGGCTTTTTCAAATTCTAAAAGTTCTTTAGGATCAAATTCATTTAGATGTTCTAATTCAATATCTATTTTTGTTAGTTCTTCACTATCTCCAAAAAGTGAACCCGTCATCATTTTTTTAGCTGTTGCTGCTTTTCCAACTGTATCAACTATCTTTTCTATTTGGTTTAATAAAGATTTTCTTGTATAACCAAAACTATCAAATGCACCAGCTTTTGTTAAAGATTCTATAACTCTTTTATTTACTTTACTTCCATCAATTCTTGATATAAAATCTGGTAAGTCTTTAAATGGAGCATTTCCTCTTGCATTCAAAATAGCATTTATTGCAACATCACCAGCACCTTTAATTGCACCCATTCCAAACATAACAACTTCTTTACCATCTATTTTTTTTGCAGAAAATACTAAATCTGATTTATTTATATCTGGTGGAAAAAGTTCTAATCCTAACCTTTTTGTTTCATCAACATATTTTACAACTTTATCAGTATTATCTTTTTCAAGTGTTAATAGTGCGGCCATAAATTCTGCTGGATAATAACATTTTAAATAAGAAGTATAAAATGTTACAAGTGCATAAGCAGCTGAGTGAGATTTATTAAATCCATATCCAGCAAATTTTACAATTAAATCAAAAAGTTCTTCTGCATAAGCTCTTGTATAACCTTTATTTTGTGCACCATCTGCAAATTCACCTTTTAATCTATCCATCTCTTCTTTGATTTTTTTACCCATTGCCCGTCTAACAAGATCGGCTCCTCCAAGTGAAAAGCCTCCTACGCTTTGAACAATTTGCATAACTTGCTCTTGATAAACGATAACTCCATAAGTATTCTCAAGAATTGGTTTTAATGCAGATTCAAGTTCATCATGGAAATAGTCAATTTTTGCACGACCGTGTTTTCTTTCGATAAAATCATCAAGCATTCCTGATTCCATAGGTCCTGGTCTATAAAGTGCAAGAACGGCAATAATATCCTCAAAATTTGATGGTTTTAATCTTTTACATAAATCTTGCATACCATCAGACTCTATTTGAAATAATCCAATTGTATTTCCTGTTTGAATTAAGTCGTAAACACCTTTGTCATTTACATCTGTTGTGATGAAATTTACTCGTTTTCCATGTCGTTGTTCGATTAATTTATTTGCTTCTTCAATAACAGTTAAAGTTTTAAGTCCAAGAAAGTCAAATTTAATTAAGTCTACATCCTCAATATATTTTCCATTGTATTGTGTTGCCAAAGTATCAAGACCACTTGGTTTAAAAAGTGGTGTTTTTTTCCATAAAGGTTCATTTGAAATTACAACTCCAGCTGCATGAGTTCCAGCATTTCTATTTAATCCTTCTAATGCTAAAGCATATTCCCAAACCCTTGCAGCTTGTGGATCTGCTTCACAAAGTTCTTTTATTTTTGGTTCTTTTTCCCAAGAATTTTTTAAATCTATTCCTAATTCGTCAGGAATTAATTTTGCCATTGCATCTGCTTTTGAATATGGCATATCAAGAACTCTTGCAACGTCTCTAATAACTCCTTTTGCTAAAAGTTTACCAAAAGTGATAATTTGAGCAACGTTAGCACGACCATACTGTTGAACAACATAATCAATAATTTCTCCTCGTCTACTTTGACAAAAGTCCATATCAATATCGGGCATTGAAACCCTTTCTGGATTTAGAAACCTCTCAAAAAGTAAACCATAAGGAATAGGGTCAATATCTGTGATTTTTAAAGAAAATGCAACTAAACTTCCAGCAGCCGAACCCCGTCCTGGACCAACTGGAATTCCCATTCTTTTTGCAACAATTACGAAATCCCAAACGATTAACATATATCCTGGGAATTTCATATTATTTATAATTTCAATTTCAACTTCAAGTCTATCTCTATATTCTTGATGATGTTCAGCTGGAACAATTTTTAACCTATCTTCTAATCCTATTCTACATTCATGAATGAATAAAATTTTGTCATTTTCAAGTGAATATTCATTGTCTGGCTCAGGTAAAGTCAAACCAGCTTCTTGTGATTTTTGTCTTGTAAATTTAAAATTTGGAGGAGTTGGATTTCCTAGTTTTATAGTTAGATTACATTTATCAGCTATTTCTTGTGTTGTTTCTATGGCTTCTGGAATATCAGAATATAATTTTGCTATTTGTTCTGGTGATTTCAGATAAAATTCATGAACACTATGTCTTAATCTATTTGGGTCATCATAAAGTTTATTCATTGCAATACACATAAATGCTTCGTGTGCATCTGCATCTTTTTGTTCTAAATAGTGAGTATCATTTGTGGCAACTACTTTTATTCCTGTCTCTTTTGAAAGTTTCAAAATTTGATCATCAACAAAAAGTTGGTCAGATATTCCATGACGCATAATTTCTAAATAAAAATCGTCACCAAAAATCTCTTTATATTCAAGTGCAATTTTTTTTGCCTCTTCATAACCTTTTGCACCAAATTTTACATTTCTTTCACTTTGTGTATTTAGATGCCAATTTATTTCACCTTGTAAACAAGCTGCACTACAAACTAAACCTTCAGAATTTTCTTTTAAAATTTTTTTATTAATTCGAGGATAATAGTAAAAACCATTTATATACGCTTGAGAACTTAGATACATAAGGTTTTTGTAGCCAATTTCATTTTTTGCATACAAACATAAGTGATATCTTTGTCTATTTGTTTTATCACTTATATCTTCACTATTGTGAATATATGCTTCCATTCCAATGATTGGTTTTATTCCTTCATCTCTCATGGCATTATAAAAAGCAATCGCTCCAAACATATTTCCATGGTCTGTCATTGCTACACTTGTCATTCCAAGTTTTTTTAATTTTTTTGCTAGAGGTTTTATTTTATTTGCACCATCAAGTAATGAATATTCAGTATGTAAATGTAGATGGGTAAATTGTGGAATTTGTGACATTTTATAATCTTTTTATTTTTAGTATATCCAAAAAATGATTTTGGCTACTTTAACATAAGAAGAGATTAACTTCTTATGCTAATAATCCATTTTTTACATTTTCATAAGTTTCTTTTGACGTAAGAGTTTTTACTATTTCAAGTGCAAATTTCATAGCAGTTGCAGGACCTCTTGAAGTTATTACATTTTCATCTACTACAACATCTTCTTTTGAGTAACCATCAAGTCTAATTTTTTCTTCAAAACTAGGATAACAAGTAAAATTTTTGTTTAAAACATCAGCTTTATGTAAAGCATAAGGTGCAGCACATATAGCTGCAATTTTTTTTCTTTTTACTTTAAACTCTTTTAATAAATTTTGTACATTAATATCTTCAGCTAGAGTAAAAGCATTTGGAAGACCACCTGGTAAAACAATCATATCAAAATCATCGGCTTTTACATGTTCTATTTTACAATCAGCTTCAATTTTTATATTATGAGCACCAATTATTTTTATATTTTCAACACTTGCAATTATAACTTCAATATTCGCTCGTCTACAAATATCAATTATTGAAATAGCTTCAATCTCTTCAAAACCATTTGAAATAGGAATAATAATTTTTGGCATTTGTGCTCCTTTTAAATTTTTATTAAAATATTATATATAAGTTAGTTTTAACTTCTCTTATATAAAGTAGATATAAGTAATTTTTAAATAAAATCTTAACAATTATAAAAAGGGGTTTTTATGTTTAAAAATATTTTTTTAGCAGCTACACTTTTATTTTTTATGTCAGGATGTTCATATAAAGATAAAGATGTTCAAAATGAACATGAAAAAGTAGAAACTATGAAAGATGGAATGTCTGTTGCAAACTATAAACAAGAAAATATTACACTTCAAAATAGTTTAGAAGCTACGATATCTTCTCTTGCGACTCAAATAATGACAAATAAAAAACTCGATACAACTAAACCTGTTCTTATTACATCTTTTGTTAGATTAGATCAATTTAAAACAACATCAGAGTTTGGAAGAGTAGTTGGAGAAAGTTTAATAGATGAACTTTCGAATAGAGGTTTTAATATCATTGAGTTTAGAGGACAAATGGCAGTTTCTATAAACGATAAAGGTGAATATTTTTTATCAAGAAAACCTCATGAAATCAAAAATGAAGTTCCTAGTACATATATAGTTGTTGGAACTTACTCAAGACAAAATGGAAAAGTTATATTAAATGCAAGAGTAATTGATAATATCACTGGAAAAGTAATATCTAGTGCAAGATCAACTTATGTTCATAATCTAGCACATGATTGTGTTTTATTTGGAGATTGCCCTCCAATGAGAACTGTAAAAATAGTTAAAGAGAAATAATCTTATGAGATTTAAAATGTTAAGAGTATTGAAACTTTTTTTAGTTTCAATACTCTTAAGTACTATTTTCACTTCTTGCTCATATAAAAATCCTGTTACAAGAATTACAGATTTTCATTCAATGATTTCAGATATGGTTGATAAATCTGCAATAAAAATAAAAAGAAATATCCTTTTAGGAGAAGTTGTATTAGTTTCTGATTTTGTAAATTTGGATAAACTAAAAAATAAATCTCAGTTAGGCTTTTTATTATCAAATATTTTAAAAGATAAATTATCTTCTTTAAATATAATAGTTCGTGAAATAGAACTTGGTAAAGAGTTTGAATTTGGTAGTTCAGGATTTAATTTACTTACAAGAGAAAAAGACAAGATTCTTTCTGATAAAGTAAAATCAAAATATGCAGTTGTTGGAACTTATTCTATTTCTAATAAAAGTTTAAATGTATTTATAAAACTAATAGATATCAATACAGGTAACATTTTATCTTCATCATTTGCTAGAACAGATATTGATGATGAAATTGTGAATCTTGAAGGAAATTATTCTATTGAAGAAAAAGATAAACCAAAAGAACCAATTATTAGACAACCTTTGGTTTTATAAAATCTCTTGAATTAAGAATTGAGGAGTTATAACTCCTTTAAATTCATTTTTGGCAACTGACACAATTAAGTTTAGAATATTTGGAATATTTTTATTTGAATCATTAAATTTTATAGCTTCAAAGATTACTCCATTACTATCTAAAGTAAGTTTTAGATGATTTTTATCACGACCAATTAAATCATATTTTACTAAATTTACATTTGAGATTTTGAAAATTGGACGATGATTTTCTAACCCGTAAGGTTCAAATCCTTCAATAATAGATAAAAACTCTAAATCAACACTAGAAACATCTAATTCTCCAAGTGTATCAATTTCAATATGTAAATCATCTTTAAAATTTTCTAATTCTTCATTTATTATTTTTTCAAATTCTTCTATATTTTCCAATTTTAGAGATAATCCTGCAGCATTTTTATGCCCACCAAAACCTATAAGTAAATGAGAAGCTTTTGAGATAAGTTCATATAAATTTATATTTGAATTTGCTCTTACACTTCCTTTTGCAATATCATTTTCTTGAACTGTAAAAATAAAGGCAGGTTTTTTATATAAATTAGATAATTTTGAAGCAACTATTCCAATAACTCCTTCATGCCAGTTTTCATCCCAAACAATAATGGCATTTTTATTTTTGTCAATTTTTAAGTTTGCTTTATTTGAAATATCTTCTTGCAAAGTTTTTCTATAATTGTTTAGTTCATCTAATAAACTTAAAGATTCATTTGCACTAAAAGAGTCTTCAGATAATAAAAAATCTAAAGCAATAGTTGCATCATCCATTCTTCCTGCACTATTTAGTTTTGGAGCAATAAAAAAACCAATATCATCACTTATTAAAGACTCTTTTGACAAAATACTATTTAAAAGTTTAAAAGCTTCTCTTGAAGATGATTTTAGTTTTTTTAATCCTTGTTTTGTAATAGTATAATTTAGTGCAGTCATAGGCATAATATCTGCAATTATAGCAATACATAATAAATCAAGATAGTCTGACATATTTACATTTAAATTCATCTCTTTTTTTATTGCAGCACATAAATACCAAGCAACTTGAGCTCCACAAATATCTTTAAATGGAAAAGTACAATCTTTTTGTTTTGGGTTTATTATTGCAAGAGCTTCTGGTATTTTTTCACCAACTGTATGATGATCTGTTATAATTAAATCAATATTTTTTTCTTTTAATTTTAAACTTGCTTCATAAGCAGATATTCCATTATCTACTGTAATTACTAATCCTTTTTCTATTAAATCAACAATTTTAGTAGATAATCCATAACCATGTTCAAATCTATTTGGAATTATGTGATTTACTTTTATGTTTATTTGTTTAAAAAAATCAAGCATAATGGTTGTGGAAACAATACCATCTACATCATAATCACCAACTATAGTAATAGTTTCATTCTCCAAAATTGCTTTTTTAATTCTTTTTGTAGCAATATCTATATCTTTAAATGAAGTTGGAGGGGGAATATCTGCAAGCTTTGAATAAGGATTATTTACATGCCTTGCAGATAATAGTTCAAAAAGTCTATCTTTAGTTATTTTTGACATTATTTAGGTGAATTTGCTTGTCTTACAAATTCTAAAATAATTGGGTTTGGAGTTTCCAAATGAGAAGTAAATTCAGGATGGAATTGAACTCCAACAAACCATGGATGTTCTTTTAATTCAACGGCTTCAATTAAACCATTTGATTGTCCAGAGATTATCATTCCTGCATTTTCTAAAGCTTCTTTATATTTTGGATTTGCTTCATATCTATGTCTATGTCTTTCATAATATACTTCATCATTTCCATAAGCTTTTTGTAATTTTGTACCTTTTAACGGTTCAAATGGATATTCTCCAAGTCTCATTGTACCACCCATTGGTGATTCATGAGTTCTTAATTGTTTATTTCCACTTTGGTCAATAAATTCATCAATTAAGTATATTAAAGGATTTTTTGTTTGTGCATCAAATTCAATAGAATTTGCATCTTCAATTCCTAAAACATTTCTTGCAAATTCTATGATAGATAGTTGCATTCCAAGACAAATACCAAGATAAGGGATTTTATTTTCTCTTGCATATTTAATTGCTGCAATTTTACCTTCAACACCTCTGTGTCCAAATCCACCAGCAACTAAAATTCCATCTGCATTTCCAATAACATCGTAAACACCAATATCTTCTATTCTTTCACTATCACACCAGTGAATGTTTATTTTTGTATTTAGATGTGCTCCTGCATGAATTAAAGCTTCAATAAGAGATTTATATGACTCTTTTAATCCTAAATATTTACCAACAAAAGCAATTGTAACTTCATCTTGTGGAACTAAAATATTTTTTACTAAAGTATCCCATTTTTCCATATTTGGTTTAATTTTTATATTAAAGTGTTCTGATAATGGAGTTAAAATACCTTCTTTTATAAATTGAAGAGGCACTTGATATATTGATTGTGCATCACCAGCTTCGATAACAGCATTTCTATCTATATCGCAAGATAATGCTAATTTATCTTTTAATGCTTTTGGTAACTCTTTTTCAGTTCTACAAACAAGCATATGAGGAGTTATTCCAATTCTTCTTAACTCTTGAACAGAGTGTTGAGTTGGTTTTGTTTTTAGTTCCCCTGCTGCTTTTATAAATGGAACTAAACTCACATGTAAATTCATAGTATTTGATTTTGGAAGTTCATGACGAATAGAACGAATAGCCTCTAAAAATGGAAGACTTTCTATATCTCCTACTGTTCCACCAATTTCAATAATTAAAAATTCATTATCTTCAGCAGCATCAAAAATTCTATTTTTTATTTCATCAACTACATGAGGGATTACTTGAATAGTTTTTCCTAAATAACCACCTTCTCTTTCTCTTTTTATAACACTTAGATAAACTTGTCCTGTTGTAAAACTATTCTTTTTAGATAATGATTTGTCAATAAATCTTTCATAATTTCCTAAGTCAAGGTCAGTTTCAGCTCCATCTGCTGTTACAAAAACTTCTCCATGCTCTAAAGGACTCATTGTTCCTGGGTCTACATTTAAGTATGGGTCAATTTTTAACATGCTTACTTTGAAGCCTGATTGTTTTAATATTGTTGCAATAGATGCAGAAGTAATCCCTTTCCCCAGTGAACTTAAAACTCCACCCGTTACAAAAATGTATTTTGTCATTTAAAATTTCTCCAATAAAAATTATTCAAATATAAAGTAAAAAAGTGATTGTATCTAAGATATGATAATAAGTAAGTTATACAAGATAAGAATTAACCTATCTTATATAAAAATTATTGAAGTTTATCCAATCTCGGATAGATAAATGTTGCTTTTCTATAAACTACAACTTTTTCTGGATTCTCTTTTGCATAAGCTTTTAAAGTAATAGTTATAGGAGTATCTTTTGTATTATCACTAACTAAAATTTTATTCGTTTCAAGAATAACAACTTTTTTAGCTAATTTCCCTGGGCTTAAAGTAAATGGTTCAAATCTAGTGATTTTAATATCAGGATTATCAACTATTTCTAAATCATAAGTCAATGTTTGAGACTCTGTATTTTGGAAAAGTAATAAGAAGTTATTTGTTACAACATTATCCTCTTTAACTTTATATAATTCTGTTGTTTTATTTACATTTAAAAGCATATGCTCTTTTTCTCCACCCATAACAAAAAGTAAAGAAATTACGATTAATAAAGCAACAAAATACATAATTGTAGATTTTCTTACAAATTTTGTTGGAGTGTTGTATTTTATAGCATTTGTACTTGACCATTGAACTAAAGAAGGTTTTCCTAATTTCCCCATAACTTGTGTACAAGCATCAACACACTCTAAACAGTTGATACATTCAAGTTGTAAACCTTTTCTAATATCAATATGTGTTGGACAAACAGTTACACATGATTCACAAGTTGTACATTCATTTTCGTTACTTGCTAAATCTTTTAGTTTAAATACCATTTTCTCTTTTTTGTCATTATAGATATTTCCACCTCTATTTGTAGAATAAATTGCTTGATAAGTATTGTTATCATATAAAACAGATTGAACTCTTGAATAAGGACAGATATATACACAAAAATCTTCTTTTAGCATTACAACATCATATACTAAAAAACCTGCAATTGCCAAAACAAAACCGATTAAAAATAAGTGTTCGCTAGGATCTTGTAAATAAGCGAAGAAATCATCAGGTGGAACAAAATACCACATAAAGTTTGAAGCAGCAAGAAGTGCTAAACAGGCCCAAATTAATATTCCGATAATTTTTTTTACTTTATTTTCAGCTTTACTTAAATCAGGCTCTTTTTGTTTATTTTTAATTCTTCTTAAACCTAAAAGTTTAGATTCAATTAAATCTCTATAAATAACTCTAAATATTGTTTGAGGACATGCCCAACCACACCATGCTCTACCACCTAAAGATGTAACAGCAAATATTCCTAAAAATAGCAACATTAATAAAAATGGCATCAAATAAAGTTCTTGCATATCAAAAGCAATTCCAAGTAAATGTAATTGTTTTTTATCAAAAGATAGTAAGAAAATTTGATTTTCATTTATTTTTATAAATGGTAAGCTAAGTGCAACAATAGTAGCTAAGATATATCCAAAATATCTTCTGTATCGATAAGGAGTCTTATCTAAAAACTCATTTTTTTCTTCCATTTTACAACCTTTACGACTTTTTTTAAAATTTTATATAAAACAACCTTATGATTTGCATAATCAATTATAATTTTTACTTATATTGTATTATTTAATGATATTATAACTGATATGTCTTATCAAATAAAATAAAAAACTTTTTAATGATATAAAAATTTAAACTAATTTTAAGAAATGTTGTGAAATAATTCTATTATAAATTTAGGGTTTGATTAAATCCGAAGAGAGCAAAGAAACTTGCAACTCTATGCTTGGTAAGACAAGAAGTGTTTTCCGGTGTGAATTATACCTTCGTAGAATTTACAATGTGTCATAATTAAAAAGGATTTATTATGAGAATTAATACAAACGTATCATCTTTAACAGCTCAAGAAGCAGCGGTAAATACAAATAAAAATATTTCTACTTCATTAGAAAAACTTTCTACTGGTTTAAGAATTAATAAAGCAGCAGATGATGCTTCTGGTCTTGCGATTGCAGATAAATTAAGAACTCAAGCTACTTCAATTAATCAAGGTATTTCAAACGGTAACTCTGCAGTTGCTCTTTTGCAAATTACAGATAAATCAATGGCTGAGCAATCAACTATTCTTGATACAATTAAATCTAAATTAATTCAAGCAAATACTGATACAACTTCAGTTGCAGGTAGAACGGCTATTGCAAAAGATATTACAAAATTGTTACAACAATTAAATAATATTGGTGAGCAAACTAACTATAATGGTACTAACCTTTTACAAAATGCTAGAACAACTGCAAATGCTTCAACAGAAGGAAACCTTACTGCTGCAAGAACTGCATTAGGTGGATTATCTTTCCAAATTGGAGAAGGTACTCAAGATTTAATCAAAACTAAAACTATCAACTCTAATGTTGCTGGTCTTAAATTATCTGCTCTTGCAAAAGCTGTAAGAAGTGGTGGTAAAATGTCAGCTGGTGCAACTGCTGGTACAACTGGGGTATTTACGAGAACTATGGCTCAATCTGGGCAAAAAGCGATTGATACAGCTATTTCAATTCTAAATGGATATAGAGGGGATATCGGTTCTACTCAAAACCAAGTTGAATCAGCTATTAGAAACTTAACAACTCAAGCAACTAATATTAAAAATGCTGAGTCTACAATTAGAGACGTTGATTACGCACAAGAATCTGCAAACTACAATAAATTAAATATTATTGCACAAGCAGGGTCATACGCAATTAGTCAAGCTAACTCTACTCAACAAAATGTTTTAAGACTACTTCAGTAGTTATAAAAAACTGGAAGAAATTCCAGTTTTTTTAATTAAACTTTTAATCTCATAGCATTTGTTATTATTAATTTTATCTTACTTTCAGAATTAATATGAAATAATAAACCAAGAATAAATAACATATTATTATTTATGTTATAAATTAAGGGATTTATTATGAAAATCAATACAAATGTATCATCTTTAACAGCTCAAGAAGCAGCTTCAAATACGAATAAATCGATAACGAACTCGTTGGAAAAACTTTCTACAGGATTGAGAGTAAATAAAGCAGCAGATGATGCTTCTGGTCTTGCGATTGCAGATAAATTAAGAACTCAAGCTACTTCGATTAATCAAGGTATTGCAAATGGTAACTCTGCAGTTGCTCTTTTGCAAATTACAGATAAATCAATGGCTGAGCAATCAAGTATTCTTGATACAATTAAAGCTAAGTTAATTCAAGCAAATACTGATACAACTTCAGTTGCAGGTAGAACGGCTATTGCAAAAGATATTACAAAATTGTTACAACAATTAAATAATATTGGTGAGCAAACTAACTATAATGGTACTAACCTTTTACAAAATGCTAGAACAACTGCTGATGCATCTAATATGGATAATCTTACTGCTGCAAGAACTGCAAAAGGTGGATTGTCTTTCCAAGTTGGTGAAGGAAGTTCCGATTTAATTACAACTAAAACTATCAACTCTAATGTTGCTGGTCTTAAATTATCTGCTCTTGCAAAAGCTGTAAGAAGTGGTGCTAAAATGTCAGCTGGTGCAACTGCTGGTACAACTGGAGTATTTACAAGAACTATGGCTCAATCTGGACAAAAAGCGATTGATAAAGCTATTACAACGCTGAATGGATATAGAGGGGATATCGGTTCTACTCAAAACCAAATTGAATCAGCTATTAGAAACTTATCTACTCAAGCAACTAATATTAAAAATGCTGAGTCAGTTATTAGAGATGTTGATTATGCACAAGAATCTGCAAACTTTAATAAATTGAATATCATTTCTCAAGCGGGATCATATGCAATTAGCCAAGCTAATGCGGTTCAACAAAACGTTCTAAAATTACTTCAATAATTAGAGAAAGGAGAAGATTAAAATATAATCTTCTTCTTTTAATTTTTTAAATAACTCTTTCTAAACAAGTCTTATAGTCTTCAATTATATTTTTTAGTTGTTTTAAAAATATCTTTTTTATAGCTTTTACTTTTTTTATTTCAGCTTTTATTTTTTTGTCATTAAAATAGTATGATAAATAAGGTAGATATGCTTCACAATATAAATTAACTATTTGATGAATATTTAAAAAATTATTTTTATCAAGTTCTAAAATAACATTTTCAATCTCTTTTAAAAATCCTATATATAAAACTTTATCACTTTTTTCGACATTTTTTAGAGTAAGATTCAACTCTTTTTTTATATAGTCTAATTCTTTTTTGATAGCTTCTTTAGAAATATTATCCAAAGAGTCAAAAGAGTTTGAATCAATAAAGTTTGATATTTCAAAGTTATCATAGATTTTATATTTCGTTAAATCGATTTTATCTGCTTTTTTTGCCGCTATTCCTAAGAATTTAGCACCATTTTCTGCTAAATTATATACTTTTGTAGATTTGTTTTTTCTTTTTAATTTATCTTCTACTATTTTTATAGAACCATAAAATAAAGGAGTTGTGTAAACTACTTTTTTAAAGTTTCCTTTAACTTTTATTAGGCTTTCTCTTGCTTCAAATTTACTTCTATTATCTTCTTTTTCTAAATTTAATTTTCTTACTCTAACTCTATCTTCATTTGAATGAGTAGCACCAGTTTTTTGGTTTAGAGCTAAATCCAAACCTACGATAAATATCTCTTTAGGATTAAAACTATAAAGCATTTCAAGAGTAATTTCTCCAATACTAAATCCACCATAAGATATATTGCCTTTGTATAAAGGGTAAAATACTTCAAAAAGATATAAATTCTTTTTTGGAAATTTTTTTAATAAATTTTCATTTGTTATTGAACCTGCAAAGATTATTGTATCTTTACTCATTTTCTTCATAGTTTCATCATCAAATTGTGTTTCTGCTAAAAAACCTTGTTCATCAAGAGTTGTTACAATATCTACTCTGATATTATTATCTAATAATTTTCTTAATGACCTTCCTATACATACTATAAAGAATTTATTTTGATTTTCTTTTATCCAGTCTAAATTTTCATCCAAAGATGGACCAGCAGCTATATATAAAATTGGTTTTTCATCAAATAATTTTGAGTTATTTCTTATACTTCTAAGATTTAGAAATTTATAGTTTTCTTGAAGTCTTTTAGTTGTTCTATTTGTATGAATATATATTCTTCTATTATAATCATATGCCATTGGATTCATCGTGTGAAGTAAATTTAGTATTGTATCTATATAACTACTTATATTTACATTTGTTATTGATAATTTTAAAAGATAGTTATCTATTCTATATGCATCTAAGTATGTATAAATCTTCTTTTCTTCATCTTGTACACTGTCCATGATAGAAAAAACAGCACCATTTTTTGCAAGAATTGTATAATCAACAGTAAATAAAGAGAGTCTAAAAATTTCTAAATTTCTTTCTAAAATCAAGTATGAACTAGCATTAATTTTTTTTGCAATTTTAGGGATATGTCTTCCTAATAGTGTTCCTAAAAATATAAATTTATCAATTTTCTTAAATTTTTTATTTTCTCTTTTTTCTAAATATTCTTTGGTAAAACTTGTATAATCTTGAACATCTTTAAGTGTAAGATTATTTAAATCATTTAACTCTTCTAATTCAAATCTTTTTTCATAATCTATTTTAGGTGGATTTTTCATAGCAAAATATGGCTGTATTTCAAAGATAGATTGTTTCTCATCAAAATTTACTTTATTTATTAACTCATCATTGAATTTTTTTGGATTTTTGTTATATAGATATTTGTCATTTACTATATCATATATGTCAAATTCACCATTTTCCATAAGAAATTCTAGAGCATATTTTTCTTGATAAGTTCCATTTTCTATCATTCTTGATAGCTCATCTACTCTATGATATAAATTTCTATCATACTCACTAAGAAAAACTAGATTTGCTAAAAAAGTTGTTGTTAGCGCATTTTGTAATTGTATTTGTGCTTCAGTCATATTTTAACAACAATTTATTTACAAATAAATCTAGCAACATGTGCATCATCATTTTTATATTTTGCATAACCGAATCCTTCGGTAAAATATAAAACATCAAATCCAATTTTCATTATATCAGATGTGAATTTAGTCGGAGATATGTATCTTCTATAATGAGTTGAAGTTGTTTTTTCTTGAAATTCATCTCTATTTGTTCTAAATTCAAAAAAGCAAAGAGATTCATTGTCTTTTATTTTTTTTAGGCTATTTAAAAGGATATTTTGTTGATTATCGTTTATAGCATGTAGAAAGAATCTAGAATAAAAAACTAGCTTTTTATTTTGTGAAGTTATTATTTCTTTGATTTTTTCGTAAAGTGATTGTTCTTCAATATCATAACAAAAGAAGTCCAATAAATCATGGTTGAAATTTTGTTTACAATTATTTATAGCCTCTAAAGAACCATCTATACCAATAGTTTGAAATCCATGAGAGCTGAAAAAATAGCTATCTCTTCCATCTCCACAACCTAAATCAATGATTATCGTATCTTCTTGATTACCAAATTCTTGTATTGCAAAAGCTGCAAATTGAGAAGGTACAGTAATTTGTTTCTTTTTTGTCTTATAGTATGTATTCCAATAATCAGTCATTTTGTATATTTCCTTTTTTGTTATAGATTGTTGTATTTGTCGTAAGTCCAGTTTTTGATTGGTTTTTGCCAATCGCCATATAAATTACTTAAATATGCTATTTTGTCATTTGGAACATTAATAGAATGATTTTTGTAAACAATTTGACTTGTTGGGAAACAAATATTAATTGGAGCTTTTAAATATTTACCACAAACACCCCAATAAATTATTGAGTCTCTTTTATAACGAAACATCAAGTCTAAGGCTACTTCATCTTCTTTAAAAATTGAATCATTAAATATTTGTAATTCAATAAATAAAGTTTCTTTTATTCCCTCTACTATAATCTCTTCTTTTTCTATTTTATATTTCCAATTATTAGTTTTACAAAGAGGATGAATAAAATTATTTAAATAAGATTTTAGCATAGTTTCTATTTTTTCTTTATCTTCAATAAGAACTGCAAAATCTATATCTTTATCCCAAGGAATTAGAGCTTCATCTCTAATAATTCCTAATAATGTACCGTGATCTATATAATAACTAATATGATTTTCTTCTAATAGTTTACAAATTTCAAACATAAAATATTCAGATTTTTCAACTTTTTCTTTTGAGTAAAATTGAACTTTTGATTCATTTACATATAATCTTCTTATTTTATTTTTATCCAAATTTAAATCTTCAACAAGTTGTTGATATATCTCTTCAGAATAAGAACTTGCAATGATTATTTCATCAAAGTCCATAGATATTAAATCTTTTGGTGCAACAACAAGTTTTTCGAAAAATAAAGTGTTATGTTTATCTTTATTATTGTCAGAAAAGTTAATAATATTTAAGTCATTTTTGTACTGATTATAGATATTTTTAGCAAACTCTCCAGTACCAAATATAATTACATTTTTCATAAATATTCTTCTCCAATTACATAATAATATCCAAGGCTTTCGTGTAGATTATTTGCCATAAAATCTTGTTTTATATTAGAAATCTGGTTTGGTTCAAAGATTATAATATTCTTTTTATTTTTATCTTCTAAATACTCTTCAAACATGTTTGTATCAACTATAAATTTACACCAAACACCTCTTGAAGGTTCTATTTTATTTTTAAATTCTACTCCTAAAGAAGATAGTAGTAATAATTGCGAAAAGTTTATACCATAAGATAAGTTTATCATCTCAGTTCTCATACCACCAGTTCTACTTGCTAATTCTATTATATAAATTTCATTATTACTTGTGATTTTTAGTTCTATATGACAAGCACCAAATTTTATTTTAAAACTATTCAAAATATTTTCAACTATTTTTGAAATGCGTTCTTTCAAATTAGTATTTAAACTTGCAGGAATATAATGTTTTTTTTCTATAATATTTGGTACTTCTCTAAAAAATTCATGTGTAATTGCAATGATAGAGTGGTGACCCTTGCAACTAATAGTTTCAATACTATACTGTTCACCTTGAATATATTCTTCAACTAAGAATTTTTCTTCTTTTGAATATTTAGAAATCTTTTTAATAGCTTGATTTAATTCTTCTTTTGAATTAACAAAACTTAAACCTCTTCCTCCTGAACTATCTATTGGTTTTATGATTATTGGAAAGTTTTGTGGCTCTTTAAAATTTGAAACTGATTCTATTTTGTAGTTTGCTGTTGGTATAGAAGATCTAACAAGAGTTTCTTTCATCAAAAGTTTGTTTGTTGTTAAAAGAGCTGTTTCGTAGGTATTTGTATTTAATCCCATAGCTTCACCAACATAACAAGCTGAAACATTTCCAAGTTCTGTAGCACTAGTTAAAATCATGTCTATTTTATATTCTAATGCTTTTTCTAATACAAGTTCTTTATTTGAGAAGTCTATATGTAAAAATTCATCACACCATTTTGAACCTATACAATTTTTATCTCCATCTAAAACAATTGTATAAAAAAACATTTTTTTTGCTTCAAGGATTAAATCCATTTGAAGCTGACTTCCTCCGAGAATAAAAACTTTTCTCATTAATTTATAGTTCCCCAAATAACAACATCACTATTATTTACTTTTACACCATTTTGGATATTTTCATACTTTATTGACATAGTTTGAAAATCTCTTAGATTAAGTTCTTTTTCTAATAAATCTACTATTTCTTGTTTAGTATAAAATTTACAAAAAGCTCCATCTTCTCCTGTAATACCATTTTCTAAGATATAACTATTCTCTTCAATTTTTGTTCCTTTATGATTTCTAAAGTCATCGATTTCTCTAAATCTAATAAAAAAAGGAATCTCTTCTTTTATTAGATTATTTACTTTAATATCTTTTAGAAGTTTTATGAAATCATTTTTAGGAATATAATAAATAGAATTTGGAAGAACTAATACATCAGCATTTATGTTTTTATTGTTATTACAGAATTTTCTCATATCATCATTATAAAATTGATATTCTTCTTCTTGTTTGAGATTTATAAAATTTTCTTTGGCAAATTTAATAAGTTCACTATTAAAATCTACTCCTATAACATTGTTGTTATATTGATAAGGTAAATTTAGATTGCAACCATTAGAACATCCTAATTCTAAGTAAGTAAGATTTTTTTGAGTATGTAGTTTATATTTAAAAAAGAATTTTATGAAATATTCATCAGGAAATTTAAGTCCTTGGATATTTTGGATACTCATCACTAAACCTTTATTAAATTCTTATTTATTATATCTGTAACTTTATAAGCTTTTTCTTTATTAAATCTAAAATCATTAAAAAGATTAATTATGCGGTTATGGATTTTTTGTGCATTTGAATTTTTAATTGGATTTGATGAATAATTATAATCTACTTGAGGATAATGACTACTAGCAAATAGTCCTTCTATTTTAAAAATATCATCTAATATTTTTTCTTTGTTATCAACTAAAATAGAGAATCTCCAATTATTAAATTCTTCTCCTAAAAAAATATCTTTAGGTAAATTATTTATATAGATGCTGTTTAATTCACTTTTATGTTTTTGCATAATAGGTATTTGAGTCAATATTTTATTTTTATATTCTAAAAAATCAGTATCTTTTGTTTTGTCTTCAAAAATATTTGAGAAAGAATGTCCTTTTAAAAAACCATATCCACCATAACCAATATCAACATATTTAGAATAACCTGAACTAAATAAAACCATATCGGCAACTGTTTCTTCAATGTTTATATCAAATTGTTGAATTGATGGACACATATCATTTATGATAAATATATTGTTATTTATAGATTTTATATTTTTAAAAAAATCCTCTGTATTAATATTTATTCCAAAAGTTTTAACAAATAAAATACCATCAATATTTTTATCTTTTTTTATTTTTTCTAAAACAATATTTTCATCCATACATAAAGTTTTAAGATTGATATCAATAAATTCAAAATTTATATTAGCTTTAATAAATGTATCTGGTACAATCGGACAGATATTTAAAGGTAATAAAAATTTATTTTTATTTTTCAAACTTTTTAATGTTTTATATAAAACTGTTGCTGCTCTATCTTCAAATATTATCATTTAAGCTTTCCAAAATCTCTTTTACTAACATTTGACCACCATTTTTACTAATATATTTATGAGCATTTTCTTGAGCTTTTAATCTATTTTCTTGTGTTAATAAGCTTTTAATTGCAGTTATTAGTTTCTCTTCTAAATGTAAATCGCAATATGTACCAATATAGTTTAAAAATCCTACTTTTGACCATCCCATGGTATCTGCTTTTGCATTCTCAACTAATAAAATTCCTATTGTTGGTGTTCCTATGTGAGCTAACTCATATAAGGTTTGTCCACCTGCTGCAATAGCTATATCAGATGTTCTCATTGACTCAATCATTTGTTCTGTAGATGCATTTGTTATTAGATTTATATTAGCATTATTTGAGTGCCTTTTTATCTCTTCTAAATTATTAAAGCCAGGACCAATAATCACATCTCTTTTGATATTTGGGAAGTTTATATTCAAAATTTCTAAAATCTTAGGTGTTAAGTTTCTAACATCTGAACCACCAAAAGTTATCATAATTTTAGATACATTTTCTTTGATAATATTTTGGATATTTTCTTTATAAAACTCTTTTCTTAATGGTATATATTTACTTCCTAAAAGATATTTAACATTTTCTTTTCTATTTTCAAATGAGTTTTCTTTTTCTCTCAATATTGTCCAATCAACAACAAATCCTTTATTTAAAATGTTTCTTTGTTTCTCATCATCAATAAATATAATTGGTATATTAAAAGATTCAATTTTTTTTATTTGATTATCTTTTACTAAAATGGAGTCTAAAAGTATCAAAGACTTATTTTTTAAATTTTCTTCTAATCTTGATTGTTCAGTTTGCCAATCAAAAATTTGATAAGGATAGTTCATTATGTTATCTATTGAAGAATCACCATTTATTATATATTCTATTTCATATCCAAAAGAAGCAAAAATAGTACAAATGGAAATAGTTCTTGTAATATGCCCAAAGCCTAAAGTTTTACCTCCTTCTGTAATGACTAGAATTTTTTTGTTATTCATTGTTCTAATCTATCTGCAAATTTGTAATCTTTTTTTGCAACTTTTCCTAAAATATCATTTAAGTATTTAGGATGAAGTCCATAAAAAGGTCTTACACTTTTTATATTTTCAAGAGTAAAAACTTCACCTTTTTTTATATCAGAATTTATATATAAACTTCTTGCAAATCTTCTTTGTTTTTTTCTTTTCTCATTTAAACTATAATCAACAACTCCAATTAATTTTTCAGCATCTTTTATAGCTTCTACCATTTGTTTAAACTCTTTTTTATCCATAGAAAATCCACAATCAGCTCCACCAATAGATTTATCTATAATAAAATGCTTTTCTATAACTTTTGCTCCTAAAGTCACTGCAACTACTGGTGCAACAATTCCTAATGTATGATCAGAAAATCCAACTTCAACACCAAAAGTTTCTTTCATATTTGAAATAGTTTTCAAGTTTGCTTCATTTAGTGGTGCTGGATATTCACTTGTACATTTTAGAAGAATAATATTTTCATTTCCAACACTTTTACAGATATTAACAACATCTTGAATTTCATCAATAGTTGCAATACCAGTACTAATGATAATTGGTTTTTGTTTACTTGCAGTGTATCGAACCAATTCATAGTCAGTTATTTCAAAAGATGCAATTTTATATGCAGTTGGATTGAGTGTTTCTAAAAAATCAACAGCAGTTTTATCAAATGGAGTTGAAAAAATATCAATATTTAAACTTCTTGCATAATCAAAAAGTTCTTTATGCCATTCCCAAGGAGTATAAGCCTCTTGATATAGTTCATAAAGATTTCTTCCATCCCATAAAGTTCCACCACTTATCATAAAGTCTTCATTTCGGCTATTTAATGTTAATGTATCAGCTGTATATGTTTGAAGTTTTATTGCATTTGCTCCACACTCTTTAGCTGCTTTAATTGAATCCAAAGCTGTTTGTAAACTTCCATTATGGTTTGCACTAAGTTCAGCAATGATGAATGTTCCATCTTTTTGTAAATCAAATTTTCCAATTTTCAAAATTCACTCCTTTTAATAGCTTCATACATAAATTCAGCTCTTTGCCAATCTTCTAAAGTATCTATATCTTGAACTAAATATCTTGGTAATATTATTGGAATACTATCTTTACCAAATGTGATTTCATCTGATTTTATATTTAAATTCGTCCAGTAAAATTGTCCCGCATCTTGAAAAGCTTCTTCTAGGTCTTGACTACGTTTCATAAAATTTTCTGGCCAAAACATCTCACATCTTTCATTTGATGTTATTTTAAAAGTTCTTTGAATTGGAAATGGCATCGAAGTACAAGAAAAAGCATTTTTAGCATTTGAGTCTTTGAGTCTTTCATAGGCTTTTATTAGATATTTCTCTTGTAAAAGTGGAGCAGTTGCATAAATAGTGCAAACAAAATCTATATTTTCTCCTTGTTCTTTTAAAAAATTAATAGCATGATTTATAACTGCACCAGTTCCTGTAAAGTCATCACTTAACTCTTTTGGTCGTAAAAAAGGAACTTCTGCTCCAAACTCTTTTGCAATTTTTGCAATTTCTTCATCATCAGTTGAAACTACTACTTTATCAAAAAGTTTAGATTTTAATGCAACTTCAATACTATAAGCAATAAGCGGTTTTCCATGAAAGTTTTTTATATTTTTTTTAGGAATTCGTTTACTTCCACCTCGAGCTGGAATTATGGCTACACATTTAGTCATTTAGAATTTCCAATAAATTTTTTATAACATATTTTTGTTCGTCTATTGTTAAACTTGGATACATAGGAAGAGAAAAGCATTCTTCATAATATTTATCCATGATAGGTGTTTTTTCATTTCCAAAACCTAAATTTTTGTAAAAAGGTTGTTTATTTATAGGAATATAATGAAGTTGTAATCCTATGTTTTTTTCTTTCATTTTATTAAATAACTCTATTTTTGAAATATTTAGTTTTATAAAATCCACTCTTACGACATAAAGGTGATAAGATGAATTTTCATTGTATAAATATAGAGGTTTTACGATGCTATTGATGAAGATTTCATCATATCTTTTTGCTATCTCTTTTCTTTTTAATATAAAACTATTTAATTTTTTTAATTGACTTATTCCTAATGCACAAGCAATATCTGTAATTCTATAATTAAATCCTAAAGAGTGCATCTCATAATACCAAGGAGCAATATCAGGAAATCTTTGCATACCATGAGATCTAAGTTCTAATAACTTTTCATAAATCTCTTTTGAATTTGTAGTAATTGCACCACCTTCACCAGTTGTTATATGTTTTACAGGATGAAAAGATAAAATACTGCAATCGCTATTTTGGCAACTTCCTGCTTTTGTATTTTCAAAAATTGCACCTAAAGAGTGGGCACAATCTTCTAAAATCTTTATATTATAAGTATCTTTTAAATGTTTTAATTTTTTCTGATTTATAGGATTTCCACTAAAGTGTACAACATAAATAGCTTTTATTGAACTATCTTTTTTTAATTCTTCTTCACATAAATCTAGATTAATATTTCCATCTTCTTCAATATCAACAAAAATCGGTTTTGCTTCTACATAAAGAATAGCATTTGAAGTTGCTAAAAAAGAGTTAGCAGTTGTTAATACTTTATCATTTTTATTTAAAAGTGCTAATGAAGCCAAATGAAGTGCAGCTGTTCCATTTGATACAGCTACACAATATTTTGCATTACAATATTTTGCAATATTTTCTTCAAATTCTTGAACTTTTGGACCAGTCGTTAAAAAATCTGATTTTAAAGTTTCAACTAAACTATTTATATCATCTTCATCAATAGTTTGTTTTCCATAAGGTATAAAATTTATCATATTCTTTTTACCATTTCTAAAAATTCTTCACTACTTAGCCATTGAGTATTGTTACCTGAATTATATTCAAATCCTTGAACAACAGGTTTGCCTACTTCTCCTAATAAATTTTTTTGATAATCCATTCTTGTTGTAAAATGAATAGTTGGTTTTATCACATAATGATCTTCAAATTCTAAAGTTAAATGGCTATCATCTGCTGGACACATAATTTCGTGCAGTTTTTCTCCTGGACGAATTCCTATGATTTGATGAGGTAAATTTGGAGCAATGGCTTTTGCCATATCAACTATTTTCATAGAAGGAATTTTTGGTATAAATATTTCTCCACCTTGCATTCTTTCAAAGTTTTTTAATACAAAATTAACTCCATCTTCTAAAGTTATAAAAAATCTTGTCATTTTTTCATCTGTTATTGGAAGTTCTTTAACTCCTTCATTAATAAGTTTTTTGAAAAAAGGTACAACTGAACCACGGCTTCCTACAACATTTCCATATCTAACAACACTAAATTTAGTATCTTGAGTTCCAACAAGATTATTTGCTGCTACAAAAAGCTTATCTGAAGCTAATTTTGTTGCGCCATAAAGATTTACAGGATTTGCTGCTTTATCAGTAGAAAGTGCAATTACTTTTGATACACCATTTTCAATTGCTGCATCAATGACATTTTGAGCACCGTTTATGTTAGTTTTTATACATTCCATAGGATTATATTCTGCTATTGGAACATGTTTAAGAGCTGCTGCATGAATTATGAAATCAACATCTTTTGTAGCTTTTTTTAGTCTTGCTTCATCTCTTACATCACCAATAAAATATCTCATACATTTATCATTATATTCTTGTGCCATTTCATATTGTTTAAGTTCATCTCTACTATAAATGATTATCTTATTTGGTGTATATTTTTCCAGTAAAATTTTTGTATATTTTTTACCGAAACTTCCCGTTCCACCAGTTATTAATATATTCTTACCATTAAACATTTATTATTCCTTAGATGAGTCTTTGTCTTAAGAACATAATATCAAATATTACATTTATTTTATATTTTAATAGTATATATGTAATAATTAAAAAGTACATTTTATATTAAGGTGAATTTTAAATATGCAAAATACAATTCCACAAGATATTTTGAAGATACAAAAGAAACTTGCAACTTTTGAAAAAGATTCAAGAAATTATAAAAAATACACAAAAATACTAGCAAAACATATAAAATCTCACTCTATGCAAAGAAGAGTAAATTCCCACATAAAAACAATTGAAAGTATTGAAAAAATAGAAAAAGAAAATATCTAAAATAAAAAATATTACAAATTGTAATGAAATTTATGAGTTAAAAAAAAATCTGCTAAGATTCCAGCATAAATATAAAAAGAACAATAATAGGAAGTAAATTATGGATGAAAATCAAAAAAAATCGTTAGAACTAGCTATAAAACAAATAGATAAAGCTTTTGGTAAAGGTACTTTAATTAGACTTGGAGATAAAGAAGTTATTCCTGTTGAAACTATTAGTACTGGTTCTTTAGGACTTGATTTAGCTTTAGGTGTTGGAGGACTTCCAAGAGGAAGAGTTATTGAAATTTATGGACCTGAAAGTTCAGGAAAAACAACTTTAACTTTACACGCTATTGCAGAAGCTCAAAAAGCTGGTGGCGTTTGTGCATTTATAGATGCTGAACATGCACTTGATGTAAAATATGCAAAAGAAATAGGAGTTGATACAGATAATTTACTTGTTTCTCAACCAGATTTTGGAGAACAAGCTTTAGAAATACTTGAAACTGTTATTAGAAGTGGAGCTGTTGATTTAGTAGTTGTGGATTCAGTTGCTGCACTTACTCCAAAAGTAGAAATTGATGGAGATATGGACGACCAACAAGTTGGAGTTCAAGCAAGACTTATGAGTAAAGCATTAAGAAAAGTAACTGGACTTTTAAGTAAAATGAATTGTACGGTTATTTTTATTAACCAAATAAGAATGAAAATTGGTATGACAGGATATGGAAGTCCTGAAACTACTACTGGTGGAAATGCACTTAAATTCTACTCTTCAGTTAGACTTGATATTAGAAGAATTGCAACTTTAAAGCAAGGTGAAAATTCTATTGGAAATAGAGTTAAAGTAAAAGTTGTAAAAAATAAAGTTGCAGCTCCATTTAAACAAGCAGAGTTTGATATTATGTTTGGAGAAGGTATTTCAAAAACTGGTGAACTTGTTGATTATGGTGTAAAACTTGATATTGTTGATAAAGCAGGAGCTTGGTTTAGTTATGGAGATTCAAAAATTGGACAAGGTAGAGAAAACTCTAAAGTATTCTTAAAAGATAATCCAGAAGTTGCACGTGAGATTGAAAATAAAATCTTAGAATCTATGGGTGTAAATGATGAACTTATAACAAGTGGAACTGATGATAGCGATGATATATCTGGTTTAGACGACTAAAAAATCAAAGGATTTTTCCTTTGATTAACTTCTTAAAAATTTCTACATTAAAACCTTACAAAAGCAAATAACAAATCTTTTTTAGCTATAATCTTACAAATTATGAAAATAGGAGACCTAGTGGTATTTATTGATAATATTTACGCTGATGAAGTATTAGATTCAAGAGGAAATCCAACTGTAAGAGCTACAGTAATTTTAAGTGATGGAACAAAAGGAAGTGCTATTGTTCCAAGTGGTGCTAGTACAGGAAAAAGAGAAGCTTTAGAACTAAGAGATGGTGATAATAGATTTTTAGGTAAAGGTGTTTTAAAAGCTGTTGAAAATGTAAACACAAAAATAGCTGATGAACTAATTGGATTGAGTCCATTTAATCAAGCAGAAGTTGATGCAACTATGAAAGATATTGATGGAACACATAACTATTCAAATCTTGGAGCAAATGCAGTTTTAGGTGTATCTATGGCAACTGCAAGAGCAGCGGCTAATTCTTTACAAATCCCATTATATAGATATTTAGGTGGAGCAAATGCTATGACTATGCCTGTTCCAATGTTTAATATTATAAATGGTGGAGAACACGCAAATAACTCTGTTGATTTTCAAGAATATATGATTATGCCAACAGGTTTTGAAAACTTTAATGATGGATTAAGAGCTGTTGCAGAAATCTATCAACACTTAAAAAAAGTTATCGATTTTATGGGTGAAAGTACAGCTGTTGGTGATGAAGGTGGTTTTGCTCCAAATTTAAAATCAAATGAAGAACCAATTTCTGTTATTATGAGTGCAATTGAAAAAGCTGGATATAAAGCTGGTGAGCAAATCTCTATTGCTCTTGATGTTGCAGCTTCAGAATTAATCGATGAAAAAACAAAAAAATATGTTTTAAAAGGTGAAAACAGAGAATTAACTTCTGCTGAGCTTGTTGATTATTATGCTGATTTATGTTCTAAATATCCAATAGTTTCAATTGAAGATGGTTTAAGCGAAGATGATTGGGATGGATGGAAAATTTTAACTGAAAAATTAGGTTCAAAAGTTCAATTAGTTGGAGATGATTTATTTGTTACAAATGCTTCAATAGTTGCTGAAGGTATCAAAAAAGGTATTGCAAATGCAGTATTAATTAAACCAAATCAAATTGGAACTGTAAGTGAAACTATGCAAACTATTAGACTTGCACAAAGAAATAACTACAATTGTATTATGAGTCATAGAAGTGGTGAAAGCGAAGATGCATTTATTGCAGATTTTGCAGTTGCTTTAAATTGTGGCCAGATTAAAACAGGAAGTACTGCAAGAAGTGATAGAATTGCAAAATATAACAGACTTCTTGAAATAGGTGCAGAAATAGGTTATGCTGAATATTTAGGAAAACAACCTTTTTCAAAAAAATAGTATATGAAACAAAAAAAAACTAAAGGATATCAAGGATTTATCTTAGTAGCAGTGATATCACTGCTAGCTACGATATATCTTTCTTATCATACAGTTAATGTTCTCTTTGGTGATAACTCTTTGCAAGTTTATAGTGATTTAAAACACAAAAAAGAGTGGTTAGAAAGTGAAATATTGAGATTACAAAGAGAAAATGCTTATTTACAAAAAGAGTATTTTGAACTAAAAAATTTGGAGCCAGAAGAATGAAAACTTTATTTTTATTTACATTGGGTGCTTTATTAGCAATAAGTTTAAATGCAAGAGAAAATCCATTTGCTTTGTATGAAGAAGAAACAGGTAAAATGTATGAATTTAATGAAAATTTAACTACACCTGAAGCAATTCAGGAAGCTGAATATATAAAAAAAGTACAACAACAAATGCAAAATGCAAATAAAAATGAAAAAAAGAGTACTCCTGTGCCTCCAACACCAGTTGTTCCAAAAACATATACTAAACAAGAAGTTGATTCTTTAATTCAAAAAACAAAACAACAAACTGAACAAAAAGCAAAAGAAATTGTAAAAAAAGAGATTGCAAAAAAAGAGCCTGAACAAGTTGTATATGTTAAACCAAGAGCAGATGTTGCAGATGATAATGAAGCTTTGACGACAAAAAATATTTTACCATTTGTTAAAATTGAATTTAATGATAATAAAATATTAATTCATACTACTCATGAGATGTTTAAAAAGTTCTCTATTGAAAAAGAGAAAAAATTAGCTCTTGATTTTAAAGGAAAAGTTTCATTTAACTCAAAAAAAGACAACTTAACTTCAAAAAATTTTAAATCAGTTGCAGTTGGAAATCATGAGAAAGCAGGGTTTTTTAGAGTTGCAGTTGAGTTAGCAAATAAACCTTCAAAATATAGCGTAGATTATAAAGAGAATATTGTAACAATTACTTCTAAATAAAAGTAAGAATTTCTTACTTTTATTATTGATGACAAGCGAAAGCTATTTCATATCCTAAAGCTGTAACAGCATCTATATCATCTTGAGCATCTCTTCCACCTGTTGTTAAATAATCTCCAACAACTAAAGCATTTGCTCCATGTTTAAATACATCATATTGTTCTTCACCAAACATTAACTCTCTTCCTCCAGCAATCATTAACATTTGATTTGGAAGATAACTTCTTGCAAGTTTTACTAAATCAAAAGCTTCTTGTTTTGTTAAAGGATTTTTAACCAATGGAAGTGCATCATTTGGATGGAAAAAATTGATTGGAACTGACATAGGTTCTAAACTTGCAATTGATTTAAGCATTGAAATTCTATTTTCTTGAGTTTCACCTAAACCAAAAATTCCACCAGTACATAAATATAATCCTGCTTTTTTTGCATTTAAACAAGTTTCATATCTATCATCCCAAGAGTGTGTTGTACAAATCTCATTGTAAAACTCTCTAGCAGTTTCTAAGTTATGGTTATAATTTTCTATTCCATGTTTTTTTAACTCTTTTAATTGCTCATAACTTGCAATTCCATTACAGGCAATAAGTGAAATATCTGGAACAGCTTTATGAACAGCATCAGCTGCACGACATACATAATCAAGCCTTTTATCATCAAGACCAGTTCCTGCTGTAACTAAACAAAATCCAACAGCTTTATTTGCTCTTGCTTTTTTTGCTTCATTTACAATATCTTCAATCTCTTTTCTTCTATATCTTTCTATATCAGCTTTGTACTTTACACTTTGTGTACAGAATTTACAATCTTCATTACAAGTACCACTTTCTATATTTGATATTGCACATAAATAAATTTTATTATCGCTCATATTTAAACTCTTCTTTCATAAAATTGTTTTCATTTATATTTCTAAAATAGCGAGTGATTATATACTCATTTTCATTAATTTCAAGTTGCATACACGAAATTATTGGTTCTTCTCTTGCACAAACTTCTCCTGGATTTAAAAACAGAGTTTTATTTGTATATTCACAATGAAATTTGTGTGTATGCCCAAAAATAACTATATTACTATCTGGAGTTAAGTGATATGGTAAGTGCATAAGTTTAAATTTTAAATCTTCTATTTTGAAATAATATGGTTCAGATTTAATATTATATTTAGAAGCTAAATCAAATAAATCTCTATCGTTATTTCCAAAAACTACAATATATTTTAGATTTGATTCTTTTAAAAGTTGAAGATTCTTTTCACAACAAAAATCTCCAGCATGAATCAGATATTCACAATTTTTTTCTTTTAATAAATCAATTACCTCTTTTGCATAGCCACTTTTTAGGTGACTATCCGATAGAATACCAATCTTCATTATTTTTTATCAGTACTTTTTTTTGTAGTTTTTTTTGCCGTAGTTTTCTTCTCTGTAGCAGATTTTTTTGTCGTTGTTCTTTTTGTTGAACCTTTAGAATCTTTTTCTATAATTTCTAAACACTCTTCTAAAGTTAAATCTTCAGCATTTTTACCTTTTGGGATTTTGAAGTTTTTTCTTCCTTGTTTAATGTATGGACCATATTGACCAACAAGAATTTGGATTTTTTCTTTGTCAAAAGTTTTTATAGTTGATTTCTCTTTTGCTTCATCTATATCTTTTATTATCTCTAATGCTCTATTTAAATCGATAGTATAAGGATCATCAGTTTTAAGTGAATAAAACTTAGTTTTTACTTGTAAATATGGACCAAATCTTCCAATATTTGCTTTTATTTCATCACCATTTTCTGTGTTTCCAACAACTCTTGGAAGGTTAAATAAAAATAAAGCTTCTTCAAGCGTAATTGTATCCATATTCAAATTATCAGGAATTGCTACAAATTTTGGTTTTTCTTCATCATCTTTTGTTCCAATTTGTACAAATGGACCAAATCTTCCAACTCTTGCACTTACTGGTTTTCCTGATTTTGGGTCAATTCCAAGTTCATTTACTTGTAAATAATCCTCTTTACTTACGCTACTTTCTTTTTCATCGATAGTTTTTTTGAAACCACCATAAAAGTTTTTCATTACTTCTTCCCAAGCAATTTTTCCTTCTGCAATTTCATCAAACTCTTCTTCAATTTTAGCTGTAAAACCTAAATCTACGATATTTGAAAAATGATCAACTAAGAAACTATTTACAATTTCTCCTGTTTGTGTAGGAATTAGTTTATTATCTTCTGTTTTACTTACATATTCTCTTGCTTGAATAGTTGAAATAGTTGGAGCATAAGTTGATGGACGTCCAATTCCTTCACTCTCAAGTTTTTTAACTAAAGAGGCTTCTGTATAACGAGCAGGTGGTTTTGTGAAATTTTGCTCACTTTCTAGTTTTTCTAACTCTAAAATAGTACCTTCTTTTATATTTGGTAAAATTTTCTCACTACTATCAAGTGCAGCCTCTGGATTATCACTACCTTCTGTATAAGCTTTCATAAATCCAGCAAAAATAATTCTTTGACCTTTTACTTGAAATTCAAACTCTTTATTTTTACCAGCTTCAATTTTGTAAGTTGTATTTGCTATTTTTGCTTGAGCCATTTGAGTAGCAAGTGTTCTTTTCCAAATAAGGCTATAAAGTCTATATTGAGCAGGTTCAACAAACTCTTTTATTTGACTTGGTCTTAAAGCAAGATTTACAGGACGAATTGCTTCGTGAGCTTCTTGTGCACCTTTTGATTTTGTTGTATAAACTCGAGGTTTATTTAAAGCATACTCTTTCCCATACTCTTCTTCAATTACAGCTTTTGCTGCAGTTGTAGCAACTGTTGAAAGATTTAAAGAGTCTGTTCTCATATAAGTTATAAGTCCACCTGTATGATTTGGAATATTTCCTACATTTCCTTCATAAAGTTGTTGAGCTATAATCATTGTTTGTTTAACTGAAAAACCAAGTTTTCTACTTGCTTCTTGTTGTAAAGTTGAAGTTGTAAAAGGAGCAGCAGGATTTCTAGTGCTCTCTTTTTCTTCAATATCTACTAATTTATAACTTCCTTGTTTTAATGAAGCTTCAATTTCTAAAGCTTGTTTTTCATTTGAGATTTTTAGAGTTTTTCCATTTTCTTTTGCAAGTTCAGCTTTTAACTCTGGATTTATAAAATCAGCTTTTATTTTCCAATACTCTTCAGGAACAAAGGCTCTTATTTCATTTTCTCTATCTACGATTATTCTAACTGCAACTGATTGAACTCTTCCTGCACTTAACCCATATCTTACTTTTTTCCATAAAAGTGGTGAAAGTTCATAACCAACAGCTCTATCTAAAATACGTCTTGCTTGTTGAGCATCAACTAAATTTTGATCAACATCTCTTGGATTTTCTAAAGCCTTTAAAATGGCATCTTTTGTAATTTCGTGAAAAACTATTCTTTTTATTGGATTTTTTTCGATTTTAAGGGCAGGAATTAAGTGCCAAGCAATAGCTTCTCCCTCTCTATCTTCATCGGCAGCTAGGTAAATTGTGGTGTCTTTTGATATATGTTTTTTTAAATCAGTTATAACTTTTTTCTTATCTGTACTAATTTGATATTTTGGTTTAAAATTATCATTTGGATCAAATCCTAAACTCGATTTTGGTAAATCTCTTACATGCCCCATAGAAGCCATAACAATAAAATCATTACCTAAGAATTTTGAGATTGTTTTTGCTTTTGCTGGAGACTCCACTATTACTAAATTTTTCACTTAAACTGCCTTCGTATTTTCTAAAAGTTTGAATTCTAACATAAAAAGTGTAATATTATAATAATGTATAGATACTTTTTACAAATATTTATTATATTTAGGAATAGGTAAAGTCTAAATTTTAATTTTAAATAAAATTAATTATAAATGATAATTTCTTCCTCTATATTTATGTCAAATGCTTTTTTGATTTTTTCTTTTGCTAAATTTATCAAAGTTATGGCATCTTCAAAAGTTCCATTTCCATAATTTACTAAAAAATTTGCATGTTGTTCAGAAAATCCCATATCCCCAACTTTATGACCTTTTAGTCCAACTGCTTCTATAAGTCGTCCTGCAAAATCACCTTTTGGATTTTTAAAACAGCTTCCAGCACTTGCCATATTTGGTTGGTTATCTCGCATTTTTGTAAACTCTTTTAGCATATCTTGTGAAAAGCCATACTCTTTACGAAAAACTACTTCATAAACTATAGTATTTATTTTTGTTTCTCTATATGAAAAATCAATATCTTCTTTATTGATATATCCATCTTTTGTTTTTATTTTTTCAATATAGTTAAAAACTTCCCAAGATTTAAGTCCAGCATTCATTTTTACTAAACCGCCTAAATTTCCAGGTAATTTTGCTAAAAATTCTAAATTTGCTATATTATTTTTTCTTGTATATGTTAGAAGTTTTCCACTTGTTGTTGCACAACCTACATATAAAAAATTTTCATCTTCTTTTATGTAATCAAATTCTTCACCTAAAATGGCAAATCTTTTTTCACAATTTGGAGAAATAAGTAGATTATTTGCTCTTCCAATTATTTGATAATCTTTATAATCACCTATTTCATTTATAACTAAAACTTCTTTTAAAGGACCTATATGAATAGATGAATATCTTTTAAAGTCAACTATTTTTACGCTATTCATCTACTTCTTAACTCTTCATATTCGCTTGGAATTAAAAAATCTTCTGCTTTTATCAAATTTTGATAGTGCCCATGTTTATAACCTAAACTAAAAAGTTTATCCAAGGCTTTATATTGGATTTCACTCATTTTTACTGAAGTATCGTTTGCATAAAGGTCTAAATATTTATCTAAAGTTGATGCATCAACTCTGATAAGACCTTTTTCAAGTAACATTGGAGCTAAAGTTTTTCTATTTTTGTTTGCAACATCAACAGCTTTTATTAAAGCATTTTCATATTTTATAGCATCATGAAGTGGAATAGAACGTCTTAAACACATTCCACCAAGTGGAAGAGGTAAATCTTCTCCTTCACATAATTCAACCCAAATATCCCAAATTTCTCGTTCAACTTCTAACTCATTATTATAAGTTAAAATAGATTCATGGATTAAAACTCCAGCATCAACAGTTCCATCAAGAACTGCTTTTTCTATATCTAAAAAGTTCATGTAAGTAATTCTTGCATCGGGATAAGCAATTTTAAATAAAAGGGCATTTGTTGTAAATTCACCACTAAGTGCTACTTTGAAGTTTCTTTTTAAAGTAGTTCCTTTTCTCTTTATAAGTTTTGGTCCATAACCTTGTCCAAATGAAACAGCAGTTTTAAGTAAAGCATAATCATCTTTTACAAATGGATATAAAGCAAATGAAATAGCACAAATATCATAAATGCCTTTTAGTGTTGCTTGATTTAAAGTCTCTATATCTAAAGCAATATTTTCAAATTTTGCGTCATCTAAACTTACCCAGCCAAATTTAATAGCATAATACATAAATATATCATCGGCATCAGGTGAATGACCTACACTAATAATTTTGCTCATATATTACTCCTTTTCAATCTTTACTTGTTTATATTTGTATTCATTTGGACTATTCTTTACATTTAAAATAGCAACTGTTCCTGTTAGTTTTTCATCTATTTTTAGAATTTTATTTATCTTTTCATTTTTAGAGATAATTTGTATATTTTCGCCATCTTTTACTTTTGCTATATTTGCAAATGTTTGACTTGCTTGTAATATAGGTAAATCAACTCCAACTAAAGAATAAACTAAAGTTCCATTAAAAGATTTTAACTCTTCAATCTCTTCTAAATCAAAATCTTCACAAGAGTTTATTTTATTTTCTAAATCTTCATCTAAAATGAGAAAATCAAAATCTGAATATTTTTTTATAGTTGCTAATAATTTGATGATATTATCAACTCTTTCGTGATTTTTTATATCTTCACCAATAATTAAAATTTTAGAATTTGAATTTTTATAATCTTCAAATGCTTCTTCAAACTCTTCTTCTCCAGCGCTACTTTCTGCTGAGATATATCCTAAATCAAGATTATTTATAAACTCTTTTGTTTTTTCATCATAGTTTTTTGCAAAAGTATCAAGAAGTAGGGCACAAATTCCTTCTTCACTTCCAACTTCATATTTTATAAATTGAGTGTAAAAAGGTTTTAAATTTGCATTATCAATAGGAAACATATATACAAATTTTGTTTGATTTTTTTCTATACTTTTTAAAACTTCATCTTTTAATTCAAGATTATTTTCAAAAAATGTTCCAAAAGATATGATAAAATCACTTGTTTTTATATTTTCAAATTTATTCATTTTCATTTGCCTTTATTAAAAAAATCCAACTTTAGTTTCACTATCAAATTGACCTTTTTGTTCTTTTGTTATTTGTTCTTTAAAATCTTCAAGTTTAAAAATAGGATTGTCATTTACTGCTATTTTATATGCTGTATTTTTTATAACAAGTTCTATTTGCCCACCAGTAAGTTCGTATTTTGCTAACTCTTCTATATCAAAATCTTTTTCAAGTGGTAAATTTGAAGGAAGAAGTTTTTTCCAAAGAGCAATTCTTTGATTTTTATTTGGTTTTACAAACTCAATTTTGTAGTTGAATCTTCTTGAAAAGGCTTTGTCTAAATTTTCAAGTAAGTTTGTAGTTGCGATTAATATTCCATCAAATCTTTCAATTTGTTCTAAAAAGATATTTTGCATTTGATTGTGCATTTTATCACTACTACTTGTATTTCCACTACTTCTCGCACTTAAAAATTGGTCAGCTTCATTTAAAAGTAAGATTGGCTCACTTTTTGTTTGGCTTCTTAGTTCATAATATTTATCAAAAATACTTCTAACATTTTTTTCACTCTCACCAATATACATTGATAAGATTTTTGAACAGTCAAAGCTTAAAACCTCTTTTTTCAAAGATTTTGCTAAAGCAAGGGCTGTTAAAGTTTTTCCAGTTCCAGCAACTCCATAAAAGATTATTTTTGCTTCAATTCCTCTTTTTTTATCTTTTATTCCCCACTGTTTCAATCTATTTATTACATCTTTATCAACTTGTTTTAAAAGTAAATCTAAAGTCTCTTTTGTTTTTTCATTTAAAATTACATCATCTAAATTTTTTGTTGTAGAGATTAGCTCAAACATATCTTGCTCTTTTATGATTGTATCAAGTTTGATTTTTCCAACAGATGTACTTTTTTTAGTAGGATGAGAAATTTTGTATAAAACTTCATCTGGAATATAAAAATTTCTATTTATTCCACCAAAAGGAGTTAAAACTTCATCATAATCAATAAGTGATTTTGAAACTAAAGTGGAACTCTCTTCAAGTAAACTTCTATATTTAATTTTTTCATAATCATCACTTGAGATTAATTCAATTAAAGAATTCATATCTCTTAAACTTCCATCTCCTCCAGAATATTCCTCTTTTAGAAGTGCTAAAAATAGAGTTTGTTCTTGTTCATTTAGATTATTTTCTTTAAAAAAATCTTCAAGCATAATTGAGTTAGAAGTAACTTTTATTCTCTCTTTTATTCTATTTTCTAAAAGTAAAAGTTTTGATTTTAGCCTATTTGAACTAGGACTGTTTACATCAAAATTTTTCTTAACTACATTTAGCTGTTGAGCTAAATCTATTCTAAAAAATTGGTCTTGTAAATATTCCAAATGGTCTGAATAGTTTTTGATTTCTGGTAGTACAAAATCGCTACTTCCATTTTCTAACATTTTTAAATAAGCACTTGATAAAGATACATTTGAGTTGATTAACTCAAGTTTTGAAGCTTCACTTAACTTTACTTGGTCAAAAGAAACTTGTATTAACCAACCAAACTCTAAAAGAGATTTTATTAAATCTAATTTTTCTAAATGTTCATAGTTTTTTGTATCATAAAATTCAGTCAATATATCAATTACGCAAAGTGTATCTCTTCCATTTACAAACTCTTTTGACATAAATTGTAATATTTTAGCTTCTTCAACCGAACATTTTAGTTGGGCAAAAAAAGTCGTATCCTCAATATTTTTTGCCTTTATAAAATTTATTACCTCTTTCATTTCTCTCCTATAATTTTACTATTTAGTTTTTCTTTAAACTTTTCTAAATCACTTTTTTCTTTGAATTGGATTTTAAAATCTTCATTTGTTGTTAAAATATGTAGATTTTCATTCTCTTCTTCCAATTTTTTGATATTTTTATAATCTATTTCTAAAATCTGATTGTTTTTTAAATCTAAAATAAAATTATTTTTTACTTCTAATAGTTTATCTTCACAAAAAGCTTTATATGAACCTTTTGAATATATAAAATCTTTACAATTAATAGTTTTTAAATAATCTTCAATTTTGTCTGAATTTATATGATTATAAACGTTTAAAGAGATTACAATTGTAATAATTCCAAAAAATAGTCCTATGAAAATCATTTGAATTCCTTTAAAAATTATTATCATATCTCAATATCTCTTAACTACAAATGAATAAAAAAATGCTAGAATATGAGCATTTATAAAAAAGGAGTTATATGATTAAAATTATTACATTTTTTACAAAGTTATCTTTACCACTTTTATCCCTTTATGTTTTTAGTGGATGTTCAAATTATGGTAAAAATGCAGATGTTTTATCAAGTGAACTTGCAATTGCAGAACAATGTAGAAATATGAATATAACATTTGAAAAAGATTGTTATGATTTGATTTCATATAAGAACTCTTTTGCTCAGCTAAGACTTGGATTAGACGCTCAATATAGGGGATTGTTTGACGAATCACTAAAAAGATATACTATGGCTAAAGAACAAGGTAATTTTTATGCAATATCTTTAATTGCTGATTTGTATAGTAATGGATTAGGCGTTGATATGGATGATAAAAAAGCATTTAACCTTTTAAAAAGTACAAAAGATATCGATCCAATAGCTGCTTATAAAATATCATATTTCTATTTTTCACAAGGAAACTATGTAGATGGAGTTAAATATTTGACTCTTGCTGGAGAAAATGGCGTAAAAACTGCACAAAATGAATTAAGTATTCTTTATTCAAATGGGCAATATATTGAGCCAGATTTAGAAAAAAGTGAGTTTTGGACTCTTCAATATCAAGAGAACAATGACGATTTTATGAAAAGAATTTATGGAAGATAGATGATAAAACAAATTTTACTCTCAACCGTAGCTGTATTTTTATTTACAGCTTGTTCATTTAAAATGCCATCATTTTTAAGTTTTGATTTTTTTGGTTCGACTGATTACACAGCACTTTTAGATGAAGCAAATAAATGTCAAGAAATAGAAAATGAAGCTACAAAATTAGATTGTTATAAAAAAATAGAAAATACTAACTCTTTTGCACAAATTAGATTAGGAACTTATTGGGCTGATAAAAAAGATTATAAATCGGCTTTAAAATATCTGAATCAAGCAAAAAACAATGACAATATTTATGCAAATTTACCTTTGTCTTTTTTGTATTATAAAGGTGAAGGTGTAGAAAAAGATTTAAATAAATCTTTTGAATTATTAGAAAAATCTAGTGATATTGATCCAACATCTGCTTATCAACTTTCAAGATTTTATCTTCAAGGAATAAATACAAAAGTTGATAATGAAAAAGGTGTTGAACTACTTGAATTTGCAGCTTCACAAGGTGTTTTAGAAGCACAAAAAATGCTAGTAAATACATATAAAAATGGACTTTTTAAACAACCAAGAGATCAAGTAAAAGTTGATTTCTGGCAAAAGAAAATAAAAGAAAATAAAGAGGATATAAATCGTAAAATTTATATCTTATAAAAAAATTTATACTTATGTTTAGGTCGCAAATTATAATTTTATTCTAAGCGGGTATAAAATGAAAGATAATATTTTATCGGGTTTAACAGTCGGAATAATTGCTCTTCCTTTATCTATGGCTTTAGCAATTGCAACTGGTGTTCCACCTGAACTTGGTCTTTATACAGCAATTATTGCAGGGATATTTGCAGCACTTTTTGGAAGTAGCAAAATAAATATCTCTGGACCAACGGCCGCATTTATAGTAATCTTAATTCCTATTGTTCAAGAGTTTGGAATTACTGGATTACTTCTTTGTGGTTTATTATCTGGAATTATTTTAGTTTTAATTGGGGTTCTAAAACTTGGAACTTTAATAGAGCTAATTCCTTATCCTGTAACTGTAGGTTTTACTTCTGGAATTGCAGTTGTGATTGCAACTTTTCAAATAAAAGATTTTTTTGGATTAACAATTCCTAATTTTGAAGGAAGTTATTTAGATAAAATTTATTTAATTTTTAACTCTTTTCACACGTTTAATATTTACGAATTTTTTATAGGTGCATTAACTCTTTCTTTACTTATTTTTTGGCAAAAAACAAAAAGTAAAATACCTTCAGCTTTGATAGCTTTGACTATCACAACTATCGTAGTTGCATTTTTGAATATCTATTTTAATATAGATATTTCAACGATTAATTCTACATTTAATTATAAAATTGGTTCATTAGAAGGAACAGGAATTCCTCCTATACCGTTACAATTTTCTTTACCTTGGTCTTTTTTAGCTCCTGAAGATATAAATTTTGCTTTGATTTATAAACTACTTCCTCATGCAATTGCAATTGCAATTTTGGGAGCTTTAGAATCTCTTTTATGTGCTGTTATAAGTGATGGTATGACAGGAAATAAAACTGACCCAAATAAAGAGTTAATTGGACAAGGAATCACAAATATGATTGTTCCATTTTTTGGAGGAATTCCTGCAACTGCGGCGATTGCAAGAACAGTTGTAAATATAAAATCAGGTGGAACTTCAAAGTTATCTTCAATTGTTCACTCTTTATTTATTTTAGTTTCAATTACATTTTTAGCAAAATATCTTTCATATTTACCTATGGCGTCACTTTCAGCCCTTTTACTTATGGTTGCTTGGAATATGTCAGAGGTAAAACACTTTGTAAATATTATAAAAATTGCTCAAAAAGATGATGTATATGTTTTATTAACTTGCTTTTTTTTAACAGTGATTATTGATATGCAAATTGCTGTTGCTGTTGGAATTGGACTTGCATCAGTTTTATTTATAAAAAGAACAATTGATTTATATTCAATTGAACTTGTATCTAATCAATCACGAGAATATCAAGATAATTTAGAAAATATATTAATTTATGATATTAATGGACCTATGTTTTTTGGAGCCGCACAAAAAGCTCTAAAAACACTTTTGAATATTAATGAAAAAACAAATATTGTAATTTTAAATATGAAAAATGTTTCAATGCTTGATGTAACAGCAATGGTTGCTTTGAAATCAATAGTTAATAGTTTTGAAACAGAACAAAAGAAACTAATATTTTGTGGACTCAATCAAAACATTCAAAACAAACTACAAAGAGCAAAATTTGACTATGTAACAACCTTTTCAAATCTTGAAGATGCTATAAAATATTCAAAACAACTAGGAAAAATAAAACCTTAATTACTTAAAGTTTTTTATTATTAAAAACTATATAAGTAAATAAGAAAGATAAAATTCCTAAAAAAAGAATAATTCCTAACCAATAAATAATTGATATTTCTACTAAATATCCTGCTACCAAAGTTGCACTTGCTGGAAGTAAAAGTTGTAATGAACCTAATAGTGCAGCAGTTGCTCCAACTGATTTTTCTTGAGAAGACATAGCCATAGAAAATAGACTTGCTTCACAAAGTCCTAAACCAAAAAATGAGATAAAAAATCCTGCAACTATTCCATCAAAACCAATAAAAGTAATATTTGCACTAAAAAAACTAATAATTGAGCCAATAACTAAAATAAAAGCTCCTGAAATTGATAGTTGTTTCATATTAAATACTTTTAATAGTTTAGTAGAAAGTAACGCTCCAAACAAAAGTGCACTTCCTGTTAGTCCAAATATTAAACCAAATGTTTTTGAATCAAGTTTATAAATTTCTTGGTAAGCAAAACTAGCTCCTGCAATATATGCAAATACAAACATATACATCAAACAAGCTGTAATAGCAGGAGTTAAGAATTTTCTGTCTTTTATAATTTTGAAATAGATAATAAAAATATTTTTAAAATTTATTTTTACTTTCTTTTCCTCTTTTAAAGTCTCTTGTAGTGTAAAAAAAGACATTATTGATAAAAGAATTGCTAATGAAAATAGTGTATAAAATACAGTTTTCCATCCAAACTCTTGTTCTATATATCCTCCAAAAGTTGGAGCTAAAATAGGAGTTATTGCTCCAATAGTAATTAATATTGCAAAGATATTTGCTGCAACTCTTCCTTTTGATACATCTCTTACCATACTTATAATACAAACATATATTAAAGCGACACTTAAACCTTGAATAATTCTAAAAAGTAAAAACAGTTCAATATTTGTTGAAAGTGTAATTAAAATGGAACATAAAGAGTAGAGTAGAACTCCTAATATTAAAGGTATTTTTCTTCCAAAATAATCTATTATTGGACCAAAAAATAGTTGACCAATTCCCATTGAAAATAGATAAAAAGTAAGGGTTAATTGTACTTTTGAATAAGAAGTTCCAAAATATGATGCAATATTTGGCATAGATGCTAAATACATATCAACTGCCATATAACAAAGTACTTCTATTAAAGCAATAGTAAGAATAAATTTAAAATTAATTAATCTTTTTTTCATAAAATTCTTTCAAAATATATTTCAATACAAGTGTATTGAAAATGAACTTTATCGAAAAATCAATTAAGATAGCTTTATAACAGAAAAGTTTTTAAATCTTCAAAAATCTCTTTTTGTTCTTTAGGAGATATGTTTATATATTTTAAAGTCATTAATGTGAACATTGCTTCTGAAAATAAAAAAGCTAATCTTAATTTTTTACCTTCATCTGTATTTGTATCAATAGAATTTAAAGATGCACTATACCAATCTTGTAGTCCTTCAAAAACAAATTTTTCTTGTAAAAGAATAGTAATAATTTTAGATATTTTATCAAATTCTTCGTTGTCATTGTGTTTTGATATATATTCAATATGTGCTTTTAATTGAGAATATTTTGAATTGTCATCTTTTAATAAAATCTTTATTTGACGATTATAATCCTCTTCATTTTTTTCTAAAACGGCTTTTATCATTCCCTCTTTATTTCCAAAGATATATTGAACTCCACCTATTGAAATATTTGCTTTTGTAGCAACTTTTCTAATACTTAAGCCTGAAATCCCATCATTTAAGAGAATTTCTTCAATGATATTTATCAAATAATTTTTATCTATTTTATTTTTTGTACTCAAGTTATAACTCCTATATAATTGCATATTATTTAATTAAGATTTAATTTATCTTTAAATAGTATTCTGAGTATTAAATACATACGTATGTATTATTATAAAGGTTAAATAATGTCTTTTTACTTAAAAAAAATATTTTTATTTTTATTAGTTAGTTTATTTTTTGGGTGCAATAATGAGAATAATAATGATATTTCTTCTGAAATACAGCAGATTGAAGTAGGATATATAACACTAAAAAGTGAAGAAGTTCCATTACAACAAGAGTTATCAGGAAGAATAAAAGCTATTTATAAATCAGAAGTTAGACCTCAAATTGACGGAATCATAAAAGAGCAACTTTTTAAAGAAGGAAGTTTTGTAAAGAAAGGTGATATTTTATATGTAATTGATCCAGATTCATATCAAGCTATTTATGAAGAAGCTTTAGCAACATTAAAAAGTTCAGAAGCAAACTTGATTACACTAAAACTAAAAAATGAGAGATATGAAGAGTCTGTAAAGTTTGATGTTATATCTAAACAAGAAGCAGATGATGCCAAAGCTGCTTATTTACAAGCAATTGCTTTAGTTGAACAAAATAAAGCTTTAGTAAAAAGTGCCAAAATCAATTTAGATAGAACAAAAATAAAAGCACAAGTTTCAGGATTTATTGGAATATCAAATTATACTGTTGGATCATTAGTCTCTCAAAATCAAACAAATGCATTAACTACAATAAGAGATACAACTAAAGTTTATGTAGATCTAAGTCAGTCTAATAATCAATTATTTAAATTAAAAAGATTAAATAAAGATAGTATAAAAGAAAATGATATAGATGTAAATATTATTTTACCTGATGATACTGTATATAAACATACTGGAAAACTTAAACTTCAAGAAATATCAGTTGATGAAGATACGGGATATGTAACTTTAAGAGCAGAATTTCCAAATCCAGATGGAGAACTTTTGGATAATATGTTTGTAAATACAATAGTTGAAAGTGGTAAACAAAATGCCTTTTTAGTTCCTCAGCAAGCTGTTACTTTAGATGCAAAATCAAATTATATTGTTACAACTATTCAAAAAGATAATACGATACAAACAAAAAATATAACAGTAATAAGAGCAATAGATAATAAATGGCTTGTAACAGATGGTATTACTCAAACAGATAAAATTATAATTGAAGGCTTGGGTAAAATAAATGAAAAAAGTATTGTTATTCCAAAAGATGTTAATAATTTATATATAAATAGCTTAAAAGAAGAAATAAAATGATAGCTCGTTTTTTTATAAATCATCCTATTTTTGCTTGGGTTATATCATTGATTATAATGCTGTTAGGAATACTTTCTATAAAAAATTTAGCAGTAGAACAATATCCTGATATTGCTCCTCCAACTATTGAAATAAGGGCTACTTACTCAGGAGCAACAGCTAAGGCTATTGAAAATAGTATTACTCAAATTATAGAACAAGAGTTAAGAGGATTAGATGGTTTATTATATTTTTCTTCAACAAGTGGTTCAAGTACTTCAACAATAAATGTTGTATTTGAAAAAGGAATTGATCCTGATATTGCTCAAGTTCAAGTAAATAATAAAGTACAACAAATTTTACCAAGGCTTCCTGAAGATGTTAGAAAAGAAGGAGTTAGTGTTGTAAAAGCTCAAACTGACTATTTAATGATACTTTCTATTCATGATGAATTAGGAAAATCTAGCGAAAATGATATTTCAGATTATATGATTAGTAATTTAAAAGATGGACTTGCAAGAGTAGATGGTGTTGGAGGAGTTGAACTTTTTGGTGCAGAATATGCAATGAGAATTTGGCTAGACCCTAAAAAATTAAAATCATATAATTTAATGCCATCTGATATAAATAAAGAAGTTACAATACAAAATACTCAAGCATCAGGAGGAAGTATTGGAGCAAGACCACACTTAAATGGTCAAGAGTTAAATGCAGATGTTGTATCAAGAACAAAATTAGAGAATGTAAGAGAGTTCGAAAATATTGTTATAAAAAGTAATAATGCTGGATCTAATGTACTTTTATCTGATGTTGCAAAAGTAGAGATTGGAAGTCAAGATTATTCATTTATATCAAAATTAAATGGTTATCAAGCAAGTGGTATAGGTATAAAGTTATCATCTGGTGCAAATGCCATAGAAACAGCTAAAAAAGTTAAAGAGTACATATCTTCATTTGAGAGTTATTTGCCAAGTGGTTATAAAATTTCATATCCATATGATACAACTATTTTTGTCGAAGAATCTATAAAAGAAGTTGTAAAAACACTTTTTGAGGCAATATTTTTAGTAGTTATTGTGATGTTCGTTTTTTTAAATAGTTGGAGAGCAACTATAATTCCTGCTATTGCTGTACCTGTTGTATTGCTTGGAACATTTGCTATTTTAAATTTTTTAGGATTTTCTATAAACTCATTGACAATGTTTGCTATGGTATTATCCATCGGTTTATTAGTTGATGATGCTATTGTTGTAGTTGAAAATGTTGAAAGAAATATGAAAGAAAAAAATCTTTGTGCGAAAGAAGCAACTATTATTGCAATGAGTGAAATAACAAGTGCTTTGATTGGTGTTGCTACTGTTCTTTCGGTTGTATTTTTACCAATGATATTTTTTAGTGGTTCAACTGGAATTATATATAAACAATTCGCTGTTACAATTATATCTTCTATGTTATTGTCAGTTATTGTAGCAATTACTTTATCTCCTGCAATTTGTGCAACATTTTTAAAACCTCACAGTCCTAGTGAAAAACAAACAGGTCCTATTGTATGGTTCAATAATAAGTTTGATAGTTTGACAAGAAAATATAAAATGAGTATTTTTAATTTTATAAATAGACCTCTAAAATGGATGACTGCTTATATTGTAATAATAGCTGTAACGATTTTATTTTTCTTAAAGTTACCAACAGGATTTGTACCATCAGAAGACCAAGGTGATTTGATGATTCAATTTACTCTTCCAGTTGGAGCTAGTGCAACTCGTTCTGAAAATGTTGAAAAAATAATAAGAGATTATTTTTTAAAAGAGGAAAAAAACAATGTTAATTCAATATTTACTATTGTTGGATTTACATTTACTGGAAATGGACAAAATGGTGGTTTAGGTTTCATTGAGTTAAAAAATTGGAAAGAAAGAGCTGGTAAAGAAAATAAAGCAGATGAAATTGCTCAAAGAGCAATGATAGTTTTTTCTGATAGCAGTTCAGAATATTTTATTAGAGATGCAGAAGTTTATGTGATGAATCCATCTTCTATTCCAGGGCTTGGAAATTCAGATGGTTTTGAGTTTCAGTTGCAAGCTGGAGCAAAAATGTCAAGAGAAGAGTTACTTAAAGCAAAAGATTCTTTATTAGAAACACTAAAATCAAGTGAAATAATAGTTGGCGCAAGAGTTGAAGGAACAGAAGAAACACCTCAAATCAAACTTGATTATGATAAAAAGAAGATATATTCATTAGGTTTATCTTATGAAGATATTGATAATACATTAAGTTCTGCTTGGGCAGGAACTTATGTAAATGATTTTATTGATAGATCAAGAGTAAAAAGAGTTTATATACAAGCTGATGCACAATATAGAGCAAAACCAGAAGATTTATATTTATGGAATGTTAGAAATAAAGAAAATAAAATGGTCTCTTTTGAAGAATTTACTAAAATATCTTGGGAACCAGCTGAAAAATCACTGACAAGATATAATGGTTTAGCTTCATATTTATTTCAAGGACAAGCTGGTTATGGGATAAGTTCTGGAACTGCTATGGATGAAATGGAAAAGTTAGCTAAAGCTAATAATAAAGATACTAATTACTCTTGGAGTGGCTTATCTTATCAAGAAAAATTATCAGGGGGACAAGCAATTTATTTATATAGTTTATCTTTGATAGTGATATTTTTGTGTTTAGCTGCCTTATATGAAAGTTGGAGTATTCCAATATCTGTACTATTAGCTGTTCCATTAGGAATTATTGGCGCAGTTATAGCAGTTTATTTTAGGGAATTAAATAATGATGTATATTTTCAAGTTGCACTTTTAACCACAGTTGGTCTTGTATCTAAAAATGCAATTTTAATTGTAGAATTTATTGAAAATGCTTATAAAAATGGAAAACCATTAGTTAAATCCGCAATTCAAGGAGCAAGTTTAAGATTTAGACCAATAATTATGACTTCATTGGCTTTTATTGCTGGAGTTATTCCTTTAGCAATTTCAACTGGAGCTGGAGCAAATAGTAGAATTTCAATAGGTACTGGAATTATTGGAGGAACTCTAACAGCAACTATTTTAGCAATATTTTATGTGCCACTTTTATTTATTTTGATTAAAAAAATATTTGCAAATCAGAGTGAACAAGCGAAGCTTTCAAGGAAAAAAGAACAAAAAGGTATAAAAAATGTTTAAACTTTTATTTATATTAATAAGTATTTTTATCTTTTCAGGTTGTAGTTTAAAGCCAGAAATTGAATATAATGATTCAGTAATACCAACAGAACTAAAAAACAGTCTAGACAAAAATAGTAATTTAGAGTATATGCAACCAAATTGGGAAAATTTTGTAAAAAATGATAAATTAAAAGAATTGATTAAAATAGCACTTGAAAATAATAAAGACTTAAAAATAGCAATTTTAAATATAGAATCAGCAAGAGCTACTTATAGAGTAGAAAAGGCAAAATATTTCCCATCGATTGATGCAAAAGCAAGTAATACAAATGCAAGAGATGTTACATCTAACAATAATACAGAAACTTCTCGTACGTATTCTGCTAAATTTGGAGCTTCTTATGAACTTGATTTATTTGGAAAAACAAGAAGTTTAAATGATTCGGCATTAGAGAGTTATTTAGCTACAAAATATGCAGCAACTTCAACAAAAATTAGTTTGATATCAGAAATTATTAATACATGGAATACTCTTTCTTCAAATATTGAACATTTAAAAATATTAGAAGATAGTATTGCAAATTTAAAATTATCAACACAATTAACGCAAAAAAAATTTGATATGGGAATTATTTTAATTGATGATGTTCTTAGTTCAAAAACAAGTTTAAAAGAAGCAGAAGTTACTTTATTGAACTATAAAACAGTTGTTGAGAAAAATAAAAATATGTTAGAGTTATTAGTATCAACAACTATTCCTGAAAATTTATTACCAACTAGTTTTAAAGATACTGAAAATAGTTTGATGTTAATACAAGCTGGTATTTCATCAAAAGTTTTATATTCACGTCCTGATATTATACAAGCAGAATATAATTTAAAAGCAAAAAATGCAAATATAGGAGCAGCACGAGCTGCATTTTTCCCTTCAATTACTTTAACAGCTGATTATGGTTTAGCGAGTAACTCTTTGAGTTCATTATTTAGTGGAAATAATCAAACTGTATGGTCTTTTATTCCAAGTATAAATTTGCCTATTTTTAAAGGTGGAGAAAATATAGCAAATTTAGATTATGCAAATGCACAACAAAAAATAGCTCTTGCTCAATATGAAAAAACTATACAAACAGCATTTAAAGATGTATCTGATGCTTTGGTTGAAAGAGCAAATATAAATGAACAATTAAATGCACAAGAGGATTTAGTAAATACGGCAAAAAAAAGTTATGAAGTAGCATTAAACTCTTACAAATATGGGATAGGAAATTATTTAAATGTATTAATTTCACAAAAAAAGTTTTTTGACTCACAAAGAGCCTTAATAGATACAAAATTAAGTGATTTGATAAATAGGGTAAGTTTATATACTTCTTTGGGTGGCAATGAGAAAATAGATTAAATCTATTTTCTTTATTATTTAATAAAATTATATAAAGTTTTTATCTCTTCTGCCCAAATAGATTCATCAATTGTTTCTAAAACTAGAGGAATATCATTCATTCTTTTATCATTCATTATAAATTCAAAAGCATCCCAACCAATTTTTCCACAGCCTAAACTATCATGTCTATCAACACGACTACCAAGCTCTGGTTTTGAGTCATTTATATGCATTCCACTTAAGTATTTAAAGCCTACGATTTTTTCAAATTCATTCCAAGTTTTATCATAAGCTTCTCGTGTTCTAATATCATAACCAGCAGTGAACATATGACAGGTATCAATACATACTCCCACACGGCTTTTATCCTCGATTTTATCTATAATATAAGCTAAATGTTCAAATTTATATCCAAGATTACTTCCTTGACCTGCTGTATTTTCAATCACAAGTTTTACACCACTTGTTTTATCTATTACTCTATTCATTGATTCAGCAATATTATCTAAACACTCTTCTTCACTTATTTTTCGTAAATGACTTCCTGGATGAAAATTTAGTCTATCTAAAGCTAAAATTTCACATCTTTGTACTTCATCTAAAAAACTTTCAATAGATTTTTCTCTTGCATCACTATCTGGATGCCCTAAGTTTATCAAATACGAGTCATGAGGCAAAATATGTTTTGGTTCTATTTTTGATTTTTCTAACTCTTTAAACCATAAATCTATTGTTTTATTATCAAGTGCTTTTGCACTCCATTGTCTTTGGTTTTTTGTAAAAAGAGCAAAAGCTTTTGCTCCTATTTGAGTAGCATTTATTGGAGCATTAAAAACTCCACCACTTGCACTTACATGTGCTCCTATGTATTTCATTATAATTCCTATTATTTATGAGTTTATTTTTATAAATTTTTATTATCTTATTTAAAAGTAACATTTATAAACATTAGTAGATTTTTTCTTATACTTTTTTTAAGCTTTTATATTATCCTAAAATGGCTAAGTATAGAATTACTATTTAAAACAATACAAAAAATTTTATTGTACAAAATATATATTTACAAAAGGTCAATTTTATATGGAAAAGGTAGTAATTATTGGTGGTGGATATGCGGGAATTTACGCATTAAGAGAATTAATAAAAAATAAAAATATTAAAATAACTTTAATTGATAAACATACTTATCATAACTTGCAACCAGAAGTTTATGATTTAATAGCAAATAAATCTACGTTTGCTGATGTAACTATCGATTTAACAACTTTATGCAGAGGATTTAATCATAATTATTTAGAGTTTAAAAATCTAAAAGTGAGAAAAATAGACCAACGTGCAAAAAAGATTTACACAGAAGAACAAGAAATAGTTGAATTTGATTATTTGATTATGGCAGCAGGAACAAGAACTTTTTTCCCTCCAACTATTCCAGGTCTTAATAACGCAGATGATATAAAAAAACTTCATAGAGCAATCACTTTTAAACAAAGTTTTGAAAGACAACTTTTTGAAAAAATAAAAAATGAAGCAAAAGAGTGTGCAGATACACATATTGTAGTTGTAGGAGCTGGACTTTCAGGAGTTGAAATAGCAGCTGAAATGGCATATTATTCAAATAAATTTTTCAAAAGAGGAAATTTTAGTTGTGATAATCTAAAAATTTCTTTGATTAGTAGTTCTGTTTCTATTCTTCCTGGATTAAAACAAGAGTTAATAAATATTTCACAAGAAAGATTGAAAAACTTGGGAATAAATATTATTACAAATACAAAACTTCAAAAAGTTGAAGATGGATATTGCTATTTCTCAAATGGAACAAAAGTAAGCCACTCTTTTGTAATTTTTACAGGAGGAGTTGAAGCTTCAACAATAACTTCAGAATTAGAAGATGTTTCGAAAAATGCAAAAGGTCAAATTGTAGTAAATGAATTTATGCAAACTGATAAATATGAAAATATTTTTGCTATTGGTGATATGGCTGAGGTTAGAAATTTAAAAGGTGAGATTATGCCTCCAAATGTAACAATTGCAAGAATTAGCGGTACAAATGCTGGAAGAAATGTTTTAAATATGATTGCAAATAAATCTTTAGAAAAATGTGATCCAAAACTTGATGGGATTTTAATTGCCCTTGGTGGACAATACGCAGCTGGTGATATTTATGGGATATTAACAGTTAAAGGAAGATTGGCTTATGAGATTAAAAAATATGTATTTAGTTCTTATCGAGCACCACTTATAAAATTGATTAAAAAAGGTTATGCAAAACTTAGAAGACTCTAGGTTTTACATCAATCCCTTAATATTTTTATTAAAATATCATTTGTTTTATCTCTAAAAACAACCTCTTTTTCATTTCTTTCAAATAACTCTTTTAAGAAATTATCAGGATAAGTAGCTGATAAATTTTCTTTATTAAATGTTTTTAAATCTTGACATTTAAAAGTACTTCTACAAACTTTATCATCATATATTTTCATATCTAAAATAGCAGTTCCTGCACTAAAAACTTGAACTTGTGTGTAATCATTGTATTTGAAAATAAACCCTTTATCATAAAACTTCATTTGTGGAGTTTTAAATAAAATAGTAGCACTTGAAGTAAGTTGCGGCTCATTTGTACTAAAACAACCTGTAAATAAAAATATAGAAATAATTGTAATATATAAACTTTTGATAGCTAATCCTTTGTTTTAAAACTTTTGACTATAATTATAACTAAAATAAAAATATATTTAAAAGGAAAATTTTTTGTTAGTACATATTTGTTGTGCAGTTGATAGTCACTATTTTTTAGAAAAAATACAAGAAGAATTTCCCGATGAAAAATTAGTTGGTTACTTTTATGACCCTAATATTCATCCTTATAGTGAATATAGACTTAGATATTTAGATGTAGAATACTCATGTAAAAAGTTAGGAATTCCATTACTTGAAGGTCCATATAACCTTGAAGAGTGGTTAAAAAAAGTAAAAGGGATGGAACATCTTCCTGAAAAAGGTGATAGATGTACTGTTTGTTATGATGATCGACTTGATGTTAGTGTTCAAAAAGCAATAGAACTTGGACATGATAAATTTACAACTTCGCTTTTAATTTCTCCAAAAAAATCTCAAGAAAAATTAGAAAAAATTGGTGAGAAATTGACACAAGAAACTGGTGTAGATTTTATATTTAGAGATTATAGAAGTGGAAATGGTGGAGTTGTTCAAGGAGAACGTGTAAAGGAAAACTCTTTATATAGACAAAATTATTGTGGTTGTCTGTTTGGATTAAGTGCTCAAAGAGAGATTCAAAAAAAGATTATGGATGAGATGTTTAATCCAATTTCAAATCAAATAATGCCTGAATCAATAGAAGAAAGACTTGAACTTTATCAAAGAAGAAACGATTTAGAAGATTCAGGAGAAAAGTATAAACTTATAAAACAGAGATTTTTAAACTATAGACTTTTAAGTGGTAAAGTAAGTGTTGCAAAAAAAGTTGTTCCTTCATATATTATGTGTTATTCAACTTTAAGCAAAAAAGCTACAAATGGAAGAGTAGAATATGAAAAAGATGGAATAAATTATCTAAATCGTGATGAAGTAAAAATAATCGATATTCAAACTTTTAATTCACTTTCAAATAGCAATTTTAAAAATGTTTTAGAACTTTTATACAAACCTTTAAGTTTTCAAAAAGAGTTAGAAATTAGAAACAAAATAGTTAAAAATTCATATGATTTAAGTAGTGTAATAGTTCTTGATGAAATCATTGATGAAAAATATGAGATAGAAATAGATTCACAAACTTACGAAGATATAAAGGAAGAAATCATATGAAACTATTAGTTTGTGCTATGGAAACTTCATCAAATATTCATTTAAAAGAGCTAAAAAAATATTTAGATGATGATATTGAACTTATTGGAGTTTTTGATAAAGAACTTGGAAATCCACTTTATGATTTGACAACTCTAGCAATTATGGGATTTGTTGATGCTTTAAAAAAATTAAGATTTTTTTTCCGTCTTCGTGATGAGTTAGTTGAACTTGCTTGTGATTGTGATAAAGTCTTATTGATGGATAGCTCAGGTTTTAATCTTCCTTTGGCAAAAAAATTAAGAGAAACTTATCCTAACAAAGAAATAATCTATTATATTCTACCTCAAGCTTGGGCTTGGAAAAAAGGAAGAGTGAAAAAACTTGAAGCTTATTGTTCAAAACTTTGCTCAATCATTCCTTTTGAGAGTGAAATTTATAATGATAAAAATAAAATCACTTATGTAGGACATCCGCTTTTAGATGAAATAAAGGAGTTCAAAACAACATTTATAGAAACAAATAAAATAGCCTTTATGCCAGGAAGTAGAAAAACAGAAATTACAAATTTACTTCCTATTTTCAAAGAGTTAGTCAAAAAAATCCCAAATAAAGAGTATATTCTGATAATTCCATCAAAATTTGATGATGAATATATCAAAAAGATTTATGGAGATATTAATGAATTTTCAATTTCAAGAAATGCACATGAAAGTTTATTAGAAGCGGAATATGCTTTTATTTGTAGTGGAACAGCAACTTTAGAAGCTGCACTTATTGGAACACCATTTACTCTTTCATACATTGCAAAAAGATTTGATTTTTTTATAGGTAAATTATTTGTAAAACTAAATTTTGTTGGACTTGCAAATATATTTTTTGAAAAAATGGGTAAAGAGCCACTACATAGTGAATTCTTACAAGAAAACGTTACTGTAGAGAATCTATTTAATGATTATAATACTCTCAATAAAGAACAGTTTTTCAACAATTCTAAACTCTTAAGAGAGTATTTAAAAAATGGAAGCTCACAAAATATGGCGCAGATTATAAAAAACTAATACTTTTTTAGATATAATAGCTACCATTTTAATAAAATATAGTTAAATAATAATATAGTTCTTTATTAGTAAGAACAATTGAAAAAGGAATTATTGTATGTTAGATATTATGCAAATTCAAGAGATTCTACCTCATAGATACCCGTTACTACTTGTGGATAGAATTACAGATATGGAAGTAAAAAAATCTATTAAAGGTTATAAAAATATTTCTATTTCAGAACCAGCTTTTCAAGGACATTTCCCTGGACATCCAATTTATCCTGGTGTTTTAATTTTAGAAGGAATGGCTCAATGTGGTGGTGTTTTAGCTCTAAAAAGTTCTGATTTAACAGACGAAGAGATGAAAGAAAAAGTAATTTATTTTATGAGTATTGATAATGCAAAATTTAGAAATCCAGTTCGTCCTGGAGATAGATTAGATTATGAATTAACAGCGGTTAAAATGAAAAGTACATTGATGGTACTTGAAGGAAAAGCTTATGTTGATGGGAAACTTACAGCAGAAGCCGAATTTAAAGCTATGATAGTAGATAAATAGGCTAAATAAATGAACAATATTCACAAAACAGCAATAATTGAAGAAGGTGCAATTTTAGGTGATAATATCACTATTGGTGCATTTACAATTATTGGTAAAAATGTAAAAATTGGTGATGGAACAATAATTGATTCTCATACACTAATTGATGGTAAAACAACTATTGGTAAAAATAATCACATTTTTTCTCATGCAAGTATCGGAACAATTCCTCAAGATTTAAAATTCAATGGTGAAGATGTTGAATTAATTATTGGGGATAATAATAAAATCAGAGAATATACTTTATTTAATCCAGGAACAATTGGTGGAGGAAGTGTAACAAAAATTGGAAGTAATAACTTATTTATGGGTTATGTTCATGTTGCACATGATTGTATAATTGGAGATAATTGTATTTTTGCAAATGGTGCAACTTTAGCTGGTCATGTTGAGTGTGATGATTTTGTAGTTGTTGGTGGATTAACTCCTATTCATCAATTTTGTAAAATTGGAACTCAAGTAATGATTGGAGGAGCAAGTGCTGTTGCTCAAGATATACCACCATTTTGTTTAGCAGAAGGAAATAAAGCAGTTCTTAGAGGCTTAAATCTAACAGGGCTTAGAAGAAGATTTGATAATAGAGAAGATATTGATGCTATAAAACATGCCTATAGAGAACTTTTTGAAGTAGGAAAACCTTTACAAGATGTAGCACGTGAACTACTTGATAATGATAAAAATAAATATGTAAAAGAATTAGCTAGTTTTGTATTAAATACAAAAAGAGGAATTCCTTTTAATAGAAAGTAGATAATAAAAAATGAGTAAATTAATATGTGATTTTTGTGGAGCAACAGATACAAAAGATAATCCAGTAATTACTGGTGATAATGCTTGTATATGTAAATCTTGCGTAAATGCAGCTCACGATATAATGAATGGTAATATTATTACTGAGAATGATAAAAAAGACGAAGAGTTAAAAGAGATAAAAATAAAGACTCCACAAGAACTAAAAAATATTTTAGATGAATATGTAATTGGTCAAGAAAGAGCAAAAAAAGTTTTATCTGTTGCTGTTTATAATCATTATAAAAGAATCTTTAGACAAAAAGAGATTAATGATGATATTGAATTAAATAAATCAAATGTTTTATTAATCGGACCAACAGGTTCTGGAAAAACTCTTTTAGCACAAACTATTTCAAAATATTTAGATGTTCCTTTAGCAATTGCAGATGCTACAAGTTTAACTGAAGCTGGTTATGTTGGTGATGATGTTGAAAATGTAGTAACAAGACTTGTTCAAGCTGCAAATGGCGATATAAAAAAAGCTGAACGAGGAATAATTTTTATTGACGAAGTTGATAAAATTGCAAGAATGAGTGAAAATAGAAGTATCACTAGAGATGTATCTGGAGAAGGTGTTCAACAAGCACTTCTTAAAATAGTTGAAGGTGCTGTTGTAAATGTACCACCAAAAGGTGGAAGAAAACATCCAGGACAAGAAGCTCTTCAAGTTGATACAACAAATATTTTATTTATTTGTGGTGGTGCTTTTGATGGACTTGAAGATATTATTAAGAAAAAACAAGGTGCTAATGTTCTTGGATTTAATCAAGATAAAAAATCAAAAAACAACGAAGATAAAATCATATCTAAAGTAGAAACTGATGATTTAGTAAAATATGGACTTATTCCAGAATTGATTGGAAGATTACATATGATTGCTACTTTAAATGAAATAACACAAGATGATATGGTTCATATTTTAACTGAACCTAAAAATGCTCTAATCAAACAATATGTTAAACTTTTTGAGTTAGATAATGTAGTTTTAGAATTTGAAAAAGATGCTTTAAAAGAGTTGGCAAAACTTGCAATTGTTAGAAAAACAGGAGCAAGAGGATTAAGGTCAATTTTAGAGGACATTATGCTTGATATTATGTTTGATCTTCCAAAATATAAAAATAAAACAGTAGTAATTACAAAAGAAGTTGTTGAAAAAACTCAAGAACCAAAAATAGTAAATAACAAAGGATAGAAAATGATTTTAGATAAAATAATAGGTCTTTTTTCAAATGATATGGCAATAGATTTAGGAACAGCAAATACGATAGTTTCAATAAAAGGAAAAGGTATCATTATAAATGAACCATCAGTAGTTGCAGTACAAACTGATAGACAAGGTAAAGATAGAATCTTAGCAGTAGGACAAGAAGCAAAAAGAATGATAGGAAAAACTCCTTTAAATATTCAAGCAGTTCGTCCTATGCAAGATGGAGTTATTGCAGACTTTGAAATGACTGAAAGAATGATTAGATATTTTATTGAAAAAGCGCATTCAAGAAAATCTTTTGTTAGACCAAGAGTAATTATCTGTATCCCTTATGGAATCACTCAAGTTGAGAAAAAAGCAGTTGAAGAATCAGCAATGAGCGCAGGAGCTAGAGAGGTATTTTTAGTTGAAGAGCCAATGGCAGCAGCAATTGGTGCAGGAATTCCAGTTTCTGATCCTGCTGGTTATGTAGTAGTTGACATCGGTGGAGGAACAACTGAGATTGGAGTTACTTCTTTAGGTGGACTTGTTTTATGCAAATCAATTAAAGTTGCTGGAGATAAAATAGATAGATCAATAGTTGAGTATGTAAGACAAAATTATAATCTATTTATTGGAGAAAGAGCAGCTGAAACTATAAAAATTGAGATTGGAACAGCAGTTAAACTTGATACTGAATTAAAAATGAAAGTAAAAGGAAGAGATCACTCTGGATTCTTATCTACTATTGAACTTGGAAGTGAAGGTGTTAGAATCGCTATAAAAGAACCTTTAAAAGAGATAGCTTCAGCTATTAGAAGTGTTTTAGAAAATATGCCACCAGATTTAGCAGGAGATATTGTTGATAATGGAATTATTATAACTGGTGGTGGAGCTTTAATTAGAGGAATTGATACGTATTTAGCAGAAATTGTAAAAATTCCAGTAAAAATTGCAGATGAGCCTTTATTATCAGTAGCTTATGGAACAAGTCAAGTTCTTGACGAACCAGAGTTATTAAAAGTAATAAACGATATGAAAAACTCTCAATAATTAAATGAAACATCTTTTATTTATTTTTCTTTTTGTGGCTTTAAGTTTATCTTACCTTTTCGAGGTAGATGAACTTTTGGTTAAACATTTTACATTTTTTTCAAATCTAAAAAGTATGTATGTTGAAAAATATATCGAAGCTTCTGAATTTTTCAAAAAACATCTTGAACATGAAAAAAAGATTAAAGAACTTGAAACACAAAATTTAGAATTAAAAGAGTACAAAATTCTTTATAATACTGTAGAAACTCAACTTAATACTTTAAAAGAGTTTTTAATTCATGTAGAAATCCCAGAAGTTAAACCACAAATTGAATTAGTAAAAGTTTTATCTTATGTTGATTTTAATGATTTTACGAGAGTTTGGTTGGATAAAACTCCTCAAGATGAAAAAATTTTGGGTTTAATTTCTGAAAATTTTGCAGCAGGAATAGCAGTAAATAGAAATGGAAAATCAGTTGGATTATTAAATGGTAATAAAGATTGTACTTATGCTGTATTTGTAGGAGAAGCAAGAAGTCCAGGAATTGTTACAACTGCTGGAGCAGGTACTGATGAATTAAAAGTTAAATTTATTCCAATTTGGTCTGATATAAATATAGGTGATGAAGTTATAACTTCAGGAATGGATAATATCTTTTTTGAAGGATTAAAAGTTGGAAAAGTTTTGGAAGTATCTGAACAAGCTAATATGAAAGTAGCAACGATTAAACCTTATGTAAATGCCTTGAAAAAGAAATATTTTTATATATATAATGACAATTATCAACAAGAGCAATTAATAATGCAAAGTCATCAAAAGATTCAATAACTAGCCATTATTCTATCAACATCTCCCCAAGAAAGATTATCTTTTTTATTTTTAAACATATTATAAATATATCTTGCAAACATATCTGTTTCAAGATTTACTTTTGTTCCTATTTTATAGTTTTTAAAAAGAGTATTTTCTATCGTATGAGGAATAATAGTAAGTCTAAATTCATCTTTTAAAACTTCATTTACTGTAAGTGAAACTCCATCTATTGTGACACTTCCTTTTGGAATGATATATTTCGAGTACTCTTTTGGTAAACTAATAAAAAAATCAGTTGAATTTCCATTTTGTTTTATTGTTTTTACTGTGCCTAAACAATCTACGTGACCTTGAACAATATGACCTTCAAATCTATCTCCCATCATCATAGCTGGTTCGATATGAACTTCATTTTTGTAGTTTTCCATTGCTAGGATTTTTTGAGATTCAGGTGAAAGTTCAACTGTAAAAGTTTCATTTGTAATTTTTACAACTGTTAAACAAGCTCCATTGATTGCAATAGAATCTCCAATTTTTGGATGGTATTTTGCTTTTAAAGTTAAAAAATTGTTTTTAAAACTAACAACTTTTGCCATCTCTCTTATAAGTCCTGTAAACACTTAAAAAACCTTTTTTCAAATTTTAGATATAATATCGAAAAATTGTTAAGAAGCTAATTTTAACTTACTTAAATAAAATCTTATAAAGAAACAGTTGATTTATAAAAAATTCAAACAAATTTTCTCTTATTCAAAAGGAATAAAATGAATTATGATGTAATTGTTGTAGGTGGTGGACATGCTGGAATTGAAGCATCACTTGCAAGTGCAAGAATGGGCAAAAAAACTCTATTAATTACGATGTTAGTAGAGCAAATAGGAGCAGCAAGTTGTAACCCTGCAATTGGAGGTTTAGCAAAAGGTCATTTAGTTAGAGAACTTGATGCTATCGGTGGAGAAATGGGGCTTTGTACTGATAATACAGGAATTCAATTTAGAATTTTAAATGCTTCTAAAGGAGCAGCTGTTCAAGGAAGTCGAGCTCAAATTGATATGGATAAATATAGAGAATATATGAGAAAAGTTTGTCATAATACTCCTAATTTAGAAGTTTATCAAGATGAAGTTACTGCACTTTTAGTAAAAAATGATAATGAAGTTTGTGGAGTAAAAACAAAATTAACTGAAGAATTTATTGCAAAAAAAGTTGTTTTAACAACAGGTACATTTATGAGAGGACTTGTTCATATAGGTGAAAATAAATATGAAGCTGGTCGTGCTTGGGAATTACCTTCAACAACTTTATCAACTCAACTAAAAGAGTTAGGTTTAAGAGTTGGAAGATTAAAAACAGGAACACCTTCTCGTCTTGATGCAAACTCTATTGATTTTTCAGTAATGGATATGCACGGAGGTGATGTAAATCCTGCTCCGTTTTCATTTAGAACTAATAAGTCAGATTTTGCTCCAACACAATTTCCATGTTATATAACTTATACGAATGAAAAAACTCACGAAATAATATCTTCAAATTTTTATAGAGCACCACTTTTTACAGGTCAGATTGAGGGATTGGGACCTAGATATTGTCCAAGTATTGAAGATAAAGTGAATAGATTTGCTGAGCGTGATAGACATCAATTATTCTTAGAACCACAAACTGCAATGTGTACAGAATACTATATAAATGGTATGTCAAGTTCTCTTCCAATTGATGTACAAAAAGCTATGATTCATTCTGTAAAAGGATTGGAAAATGCAAAAATTATTAGATATGGATATGCTATTGAATATGATTATGTTGATCCAACTGAATTAAAACATACTCTTGAAACTAAAAAAATTAAAAATTTATATCATGCAGGGCAAATCAATGCTACAACAGGTTATGAAGAAGCAGCAGCTCAAGGGTTAATTGCTGGAATAAATGCCTGTTTATCAATAGATGAAAAAGAGCCTTTTATTCTTAGACGTGATGAAGCTTATATTGGAGTTTTAATCGACGATTTAGTAACAAAAGGTACAAATGAACCATATAGAATGTTTACAAGTAGGGCTGAATATAGACTTCTTTTGAGAGAAGAAAATGCTGATTTAAGATTAAGTCAATATGGACACAAGTTTGGTTTGATAGATGATGAAACTATAAAAAAAGTTGAAAACAAAAGAAAAACCATTGAAGAAGCTATTGAATTTATGGCAAATGAATGGATGACTTCTAAAAAAGAGACTTTAGAACTTCTTGAAAGTATTGGTGAAGAGAAAATCAATGACAGAGTTTTACTTGTAGATTTGATTGGAAGAAATAGTATTGATATTTTCAAATTTGAAAAACTTGTTCCAAGTTTTGCACACCTTGATAATTATTTAAAAGAACAGATAATTATTGAAGCGAAATATTATAGATATATTCAAAAACAACAAAAACAAATAGAAAAAATGAAAAAAATGTTAAAAGCAACTATTCCTGAAAGTTTTAGTTATAAAGGACTTCCTGGTCTTTCAAATGAAGTTGTAGAAAAGCTTGAAAAACATAGACCACCTACGATTTTTAATGCTAGCCTCATATCGGGTGTTACACCTGCAGCTTTAGATATTATACATTTGAACTTAAATATATTTGTCACAAATACTAAAAAATGAGAATGGACATTAAAAAGTGATAATATGTACATTAAAATTTGATAATGAAAGTTTAATCTAACTATGGCAACTAAGAAAAGTATCATTTCAGAGTTTATGAAAAATAATCCTGATGATATTTTTCAGTTCTTATTTCCCCTTAAAATAGTACTTGATGAAGTAATTTATAAATTTTATTGTTTTTGGCAATCATTTAAAAAAAGATTTTTTGTAGTATGAATTTTTTGTATATATTTGGATATTTAACTCTTTTTTTAATTTTGATATATATTTTTTTTAAGGTATATCAAAAAAGTGGGATTTTCAGAGTTTTTAAGAAAAATGAAGAAATTAGTAATAGATTAAACTCTGATAAAAGATTTCTGTTTAGATTATCTATCCTTTATTCAATAAGTATTTCATTGTTCTTTTTAGGGACTATTTTAATTTTTAGTTTAGATACAGTCCATGTAGTAGAAAATTGGGAATTGCTAAAAGTTAGTTTTAAAATCTCAAGTGTATTTATTTTTATATATCTTCTTACTATATTATATTTAATTGGTATTTTTTCATCAATAATTAAAGTATTATTTGGATTAATTTTATTTAGTTATTTGGGATTAATATTTATTTTCTCAAGTATAATAAATCATATAAATTATAAATATGATATATCTAAGCCAATATCTTTTTCTGTTTAAATTTTACAAAAGAATAAAAATTCTGCTGGAAAAGGACCAATAACTTATTATTTATATGTAAACAATTATAAAAACTATAAAGTAGAAAAATTACAAGTATCAAGCAAAATATATAATAGCTTTGATGATTTCTCTTTTGTTACAATCGGAATAAAGAATGGTTTTCTAGGTTTTGAATATATAAATAGCATAAGAAATGTTACAGAAGATGAAGAAAAAGAATTAAAAACAAAATTAGAAAAAAACAAAAGTTTAGTTGATATAAGTGAAAAAACAAAAGAACGAGTAATATTAAATAGTACATATGAACGTGCTGAAATGTGGCTTGAAAGAAAAAATTGCTCTAAAGCATTATCATTTCTTAATCACACAATAGATTATAATTTTTATAAATCATTGAAAAAATTAAGTGATATGTATGCACATGGTGATTGTGTTGAAAAAAGTCAAAAAGAATCAGAATATTGGTATAAAAGATACAATGAGAGTTTAAGTAAGTCAAGGTAATAATCCAGAAGATATATTAATGATATTAATTTTAGTTATTTTATTAATTAATATATCTTATGGCATAATCCAACTACCTTATTATAAATATTAAATAAAGTATAAATTAAAAAGAAATGATTATTAAATGAATTATGTTGTAGGCATCGTAACTGATGGAAGTAAAATTTTATTATTAAGAAAAAACAATCCTGATTGGCAAAAAGGCTTATATAATGGAGTTGGTGGAAAAGTTGATTTAGATGAAACACCATTAGAAGCCATAATAAGAGAGTGCCAAAAAGAAGTAGGATTGGAAATCTCAAATTGGAGTGAGATAGAAACAATTCCTTTACAAAGTGGAGTAGATTTAACATATTTTTTTGCAGTTATTGAAGAAGAAGAGCTAAAAAAGGCTCAAGGATTAGAAGATGAAAGAGTAGAATTTTTTGATATAAATAATCTTCCTAAGAATATTTTAAAAGATTTAAAAGAGCAAATAGATAAGATATTTTTAAAAATTGAATCAAAAAGTCATAAAAAAATAAAAAGAATTGCTGCATATGTATCAATAGTAATGGTAGTTTTTCTTTTATCTTTGATGATAATAGGAAAAGTTGCTAAAGGAAATTATTTATATTTTCTTGTAAAAGAAAAAGCTGAAGAAGATATAGATAAAAAAGCTAAATTCAAAAAAGGTTTTTATGAAAGAATGGGAATTACTGAGTAAAATTAAAAGATTAATCTTTTAATTTTCTTAAGATTACACCACTTTCTATGTGATTTGTAAATGCAAATTGGTCAAATAAAGCAAACTTTTCAATCTCATGAGTTTTAGTTAGTTCTTCCAAATCTCTATGTAAAGTTTCAGGATTACATGAAATATATATTATATTTTCAAAATCTTTTGCTAAATTTCTAGTTGTATCATCAAGTCCAGATCTTGGTGGATCCATAAAAATAGTATCAAACTCATAATCATCAAGATTTATATCTTTTAGTCTATTAAAAGCTCGCACTTTATTTAAAGCTTGTACAAAATCCTCTGCACTCATTCTAATAAAACTTATACTTTCTATTTTATTTAAAGAACAATTTCTTAAAGCTGATTTTATAGATGTTTTAGAAATCTCTGTTGCTAAAACTTTTCTAAATTTTGTTGAAAGTGGAATAGTGAAATTCCCACCACCACAGTATAATTCACATAAATCTTTTGATGAATTTTTTGTATTTTCTAAAACCCATTCAATCATTTGAACATTTACATTTGTATTTGGTTGAGTAAATCCATTTTCTTCATAAGCAAAAAAGAAATTTTGATTTGAAATATTTAAAGTTTCATTTATATAATCATTTGTTAAAACAAGTCTTTGTTTTTTACTTCTTCCAATGATTTTAATATTTAATTTTTTTTCAATCTCTTTTGCTTTTTGTATCCAAGATTCTTCTAACTTTTTGTGATAAATCAAAGTTACAAGCATATCTTTTGTACTACTTCCTAAAAATTCAACAGCAAATAGTTTAAAAGATAGTTCTAAATCATTTTGAAGTTCATCTATTAGTTTTGGCATAAGTTCTTTTATATGAAAACTTACCATCTCACATGAATTTATTTTTAAAATATTTTTTTTAAAGTCATTCATTGCATATGATAAAATCTCTTTATTATTTTCGCCTTTTTCCCACCAAATTCTAAATTCAGCTCGATTTCTAAAGTTTGATTCATTACTTTTTATGATGTCAAAATCTATATTTGTAAAATTTGAGAATCTTTCTTTTTCTCTTTGTATTTTATAGTTTAATTGTTCTTCATAAGTTTTATCAAAAAGAGTACAAGATGCGCAAATTCCAAAATAGTTACAGTTCATTAAATTAGATTCCCCTAAATTTTTTGTTTAATCTAGTATTATATTCTATTGTATATAATACGCCTATGAAAGAAAATTGGCAAGAACAACTACAAACCTTATTAAAGTGCGATTTAAAAACACTTTATCCTTTAGCAAGAAGCATAAATAGAAAATTAGAATTTTATGTAGGTCCTACAAATAGTGGAAAAACATACAACGCAATGCAAAAATTGAAAGAAGCAAATAGTGGATTATATTTAGCACCTTTGCGACTTTTGGCTCTTGAAGGATATGAAGATTTAAAAGAATCAAAAATAAATGCTTCTTTAATAACAGGAGAAGAACAAATTTTAGATATTGAAGCTTCTCATGTTTGTTCAACGATTGAAATGTTAGATTTTGATTTAGATGTTGATGTTGCTGTTATTGATGAAGTTCAAATGCTTGAAGATGATGATAGAGGTTGGGCTTGGGTAAATGCAATTATAGGATGTCCTGCAAAAAAAATCATTATGACAGGAAGCGTAAATGCTCTTGATGCAGTTAAAAAAATAGCTGCTTATTTAGATGAAGATTTAGAAGTTATAAAACATACTAGAAAAAATGAATTAAAAATTCTTGACAAATGGACTTCTTTGGAAAAATTAGAAGATGGAACAGCTTTGATAGCTTTTTCAAGAAGTGATGTTTTAAAACTCAAACAAAGACTTCAAAAAAAATACGCTGTTTCAGTTATTTATGGAAATTTATCTCCTGAAGTTAGACGTGATGAAGCAAAAAGATTTAGAGAGAAAAAGAGTCAAATCTTAATAGCAACAGATGCAATTGCAATGGGTTTAAATCTTCCAATTAAAACAATTTTATTTACAACTGATACAAAATTTGACGGAGTTAGTAGAAGAAAAATAACAGTTAATGAAATAGTTCAAATAGCAGGACGTGCAGGACGATTTGGACATTTTGAAGCTGGATATTTAGGTGCAACAAGAAGAGATATTTTAGCTTATATAAAAGAGGAATTTGAATCTTCAATAAAAACAATAAAACCACCTTTTAAAGTAAAAATAAATAACAATCAATTAGAAGCACTTTCAAGTCATATAAAAACAAATTCATTGACAAAGATTTTGAAATTTTTTGCAGACAATATGTCTTTTAATGGACCTTTTGTAGCTGCAAATATCTCTTCTATGATAGAAGCAGCAAGAATAGTTGATAATAAAAATGGTTTGAGTTTAGAAGAAAAATATCTTTTAGCTCAAGCTCCAATTACTACAAAATCAACTATTATTTTACAAGCATATGATTCATATATTGCAAGTGTGATAAAAAAAAGAGTAAATCACTATAAACCTTCAATTACTTTACCTAAAAAGGCAATTACTCAAAAAGATTTACTTTTAGTTGAAGATGAGGTAAAAAAAATCTCTTTATATCTTTGGCTTTCATATAAACTTCCAGAGCTTTTCCCTGACCATGACAAAGCATATATTTTAAGAAACTCTTTTAACAGTTTTATTGAAAAATCTTTAAAAGGAAATTTAGTTGAAGAGAGTGGTTTTGAAAAAGATTTTCATAAAAAAAGATTTCCAAAAACAAATAAAGAGAAAGACGAAAAAAGAAGCAATAAATCAAGAAGACAAAAACAATTTAATAAAAAATTAGCTAAAATCTAAAATTTATTAGGATTTATAATTAATTATAAGGATATTTTATAGTGTTTAAATTTTTCAAAGTTGATGAAGAAGATTTTTACAATGAGCTTTTTTCTGACAAAATAGACCTTAAAAAAATCCAAAGATACATAGATAAAGGCATAGATATAAATAAAAAAGATGAAAAAGGTAGAAATATCCTTTTTTCATTAGTAGTAAAAAAAAGATTTGAATCTATAAAAATATTGTTAAAAAATGGTATTGAAGCAAATATAGAAGATAAAGATGGGAAAACAGTCTTAGGTGAAGCAGTAGAAAAAGCTGATCCTATGACAGTTAGATTTTTACTTGAAAATGGTTTTGATATAAATAGAAAAAATAGTCAAGGAAGAACTATTTTACAAGAATCTGTTCTTTTAGGTGGATATAAAATATTCCAGTTACTAACAAAGTATGAGCCAGATTTTAATTCAAAAGATAATACTGGAAAAACTATTTTATTTGATGCCATTGAGAGTGAAAATATAGATATTATCAATGATGTTTTAGAAAATATCGAAGATTTTAATATATTAGATGAAAATGGACAAACAGCTCTTTTTAAAGCAGTTTTAAAAGATGATATAAATATCGCATTAAATCTTTTATCAAAAAATATCAATGTAAATATAGTAGATAAAAATGGACAAAATGTACTTTTTTATGCCATCTTAAAAGGTGCTAGAAATATACCAATTATAGAAAAACTAATTGATAAACGTATTGATATAAATATAGTAGATAAAAATTATAAAAATATAATTGATGAACTTTTAAATATCGTAAATATACAAAAAAATGAACTGAAATTTGAAGATAAAAGATATGAGCTAATCAATCCAAAAAATGATTATTTAGCTCTTGCTCTTTTATTTATAAAAAATGGATTAAAAGTTGATACAGTTGATGCTGATGGAAAAACAACTTTACAAAAAGAGATTGAAAATAAAAATTTTGCAAATGTTGAATTTTTAATAGATTGTGGAGCTGATTTAAATATAGTTGATGAATATAATAGGAATTTATTTCATATTGAAACATTAAAGGGTTATTCAAACTATAAAATGATGGATTTATTGGTTGCAAAAGGTGCAAACATTGATTCAAGAGATTTAGATGAAAAAACTGTAGTTGACAATGTTGTAGAATTGATTGCTATTACAAGAGGATTTAAAAAATCAAATCCAACATTAGCACCATATATAAATGAAAAAGAGAGATATGATATTTTACTAAAAAAAGTTTTATCATATAAGCCAAATTTAGAAGCTAAAAGATTAGATGGGAAAAATATTTTATTTGATTTGGTTATGTATAATGATTATGAAACTTTAGAAATTATTGTAAATCACGGTATAAATCTGAATCTAACAGATAAAGAAAATAAAACTGCTTTAATGTGTATGGTTGAAGAGGGATTAAAAATAACTGAAAAGTTAGATAAAGCTTACTTTATAAAAAGATTGGTGAATTTCTTAAGATATAGAGTAGATGTTGATATTCAAGATAATAATGGAAGAACAGTAATTCATAATGCTGTAATTGCCGATGATTTATTGGTAGTTGAAAAACTTTTGACAAAAAAAGCAAATCTATCTTTAAAAGATAATTACGGAAGAACAGCACTTCATCACACACAATGGAAAGGAAACTATCAAATTGCAAGATGGTTGATCGCTTCAGGTGCTGATATGAACCAACCAGATAATAGTGGTTTTAATATATTAAATTATGCAACAATTTTAGGACACATAAAATTGGTTGTGACATTGGTAAATTCTGGAGTTTTGATGTATAACAAAAATCCAAAAAATAAAAAAGTTGCAGAATTTTTCAAAAGTAAAGAGAAAAATTTAGATAAGTTATTAACAAGTGAAATAAGCGATTATAAAATGAAAAATGCTCTAATAGAAGTAATTCAAAACTTAAAAAAAGAGCTAAATGAAGCAGTAAAAGGTTAAAAATGGGTAAAAAGTCAATTATTATTTTAGCAGCAGGAGCAGGTACTAGAATGAAATCTGATACTCCAAAAGTATTACATAAGATTTCTGGTAAACCTATGCTTTATTACTCTATAAAAGAGGCTTTAAAATTGAGTGATGATATAACAGTTGTTTTATATCATCAGTTTGAAAAAGTAAAAGCAGAAATTGAAAAATATTTTTCAAATATAAATTTTGTAATTCAAGACCATAAAAACTATCCAGGAACTGGTGGAGCTGTTATGGGAATCACTCCAAAGTATGAAAAAGTTTTAGTTCTAAATGGTGATATGCCTTTAATTCAAGCAAATGAATTGGAAAAATTTGAAATAAATGCGACTATTGTAATGTCAGTTTTAGAGCTAGAAAGTGCTGATGGTTATGGAAGAGTAATAATTGAAAATGGAAATGTTAAAAAAATTGTTGAACAAAAAGATGCTTCAGAAGATGAACTAAAAATCACAACTGCAAATGCTGGAATTTATCAGTTTGAAACAAAATTTTTACTTGAAAACTTACCAAAATTAGATAATAACAATGCTCAAAAAGAGTATTACATCACTGATTTAGTTGAAATGGCAATTAGTCAAGGAAAAGTTTTAAAACCTTTAGTTGTAAATGAAGAGAATTTTAAAGGTGTTAATTCAAAAGTTGAATTAGCAGATGCTGAGGTAATTCACCAAAATAGAATCAAAAAAGAGTTTATGAAAGCTGGAGTAATTATGAGATTGCCTGATACTATTTACATCGAAGAGGGTGTTGAAATTGAGGGTGAAAGTATCATAGAAAATGGTGTAAGTTTACTTGGAAATGCAAAAATTATAAATTCTCATATTAAAACAAATTCAGTTGTTGAAGATTCAATCGTAAAAGATAGTGATGTTGGACCAATGGGACGAGTAAGACCAGGAAGTGAGTTAACAAATACTCATATTGGAAACTTTGTAGAAACAAAAAAAGCTAAATTAACGGGTGTAAAAGCAGGGCATTTATCATATCTTGGAGATTGTTCAATAGATGAAGGAACAAACATAGGATGTGGGACAATTACTTGTAATTATGATGGAGTTAATAAACATCAAACAATTATAGGAAAAAATGTTTTTGTTGGAAGTGATACACAATTTGTTGCACCTGTAAATATTGAAGATGATGTTTTAATAGGAGCTGGTTCAACTGTAACTGGAAATGTTAAAAAAGGTGAATTGTATCTTACACGAGCAAAAGCAAAAACTATTGATGGTTTCTTTTACAAACATTTTTCAAGTAAAAAGAAATAAAAATGCTTTTAAAAAATAAAAAAATATTAGTTGGAGTTACTGGTTCAATTGCTATTTATAAAGCTTTGGATTTGATTAGACTTTATGTAAAAGCAGGTGCACAAGTCCGAGTTATTATGACTGAAAGTGCAAAAAAGTTTATAAATCCAATTACATTTGAAGCTATTTCACAAAACAGAGTTTTAGATGAAAGTAGTGAAAACTGGGATAAAAGCCAAGATTATAATCATATAGATATTGGAAAATGGTCTGATATTTTTGTGATTGCTCCAACTAGTGCTAATACTATAAATAAATTAGCTTGTGGTTTGGCTGATAATTTATTACTTCAAACGGCTTTAGCTTATACAAAAACTAAATTAATTGCACCAGCAGCTAATACAAATATGATAAATAATCCTATTACAAAACAGAGCCTTGATAAATTAAAACATCTTGAATATAAAGTAGTCTCTTCTCAAATAAAAGAACTTGTTTGTAAAGATGTTGGCGATGGAGCAATGGCAGAACCAACTGATATTTTTGATGCTACTTGCAAAGAACTTTTAAAAGATGAGTATTGGATAAATAGAAAAGTTGTTTTAAGTGGCGGTGGGACAATAGAAAAGATAGATGATGTAAGATATATTTCAAACTTTTCATCAGGAAAAATGGCATCAAACTTAGCAAAAGCTTTATATTATAAAGGTGCAGATGTTTGTTTAGTAAGTTCTCGTGGTTATGAAAATTTACCAAATGATATTCATTTAATAAAAGTGCAAAGTTCATTTGAAATGTACGAATCTTTAGTAAGTTCATTAGAAATTGCAAAAAAAGAGAGTAAAAAACAGAGTTTTTTATTTATGGTAGCTGCTGTTAGTGATTATCTTCCAACTTTTGCACAAGAAGGAAAACTAAAAAAAGATTTAATAGGAATAAACTGGAATTTAGAGTTAAAACAAAATATTGATATTTTAAATTCTTTAGATAAAAGTGAAATAATTTCTATTGGATTTAAAGCAGAAATGGATGAATTAATAGCTCAAAATAGTGCAATTTCAATGTTAGAAAAAAAGAATCTTGATGGAGTTTGTTTAAATATTTTAAACGAAGAAAATAGTTTTGGAAGTGAAAATAATAGTATTGAACTCATTTTAAAAAATAAGAATAAAAGTTCTACATTTAAAGGTTCAAAATTAGACATATCTTTAGAAATTTTAGAAAAATTACAAGATGAGTTTAAATAATATGAATGATGATAAAGGCTTTCCTTCTCATATTGCCATCATTATGGATGGGAATGGAAGATGGGCAAAACAAAGAGGATTAAAAAGAACTGCTGGACATGAAGAAGGTGCGAAAGTTGTAAGAGAGATTACAAAGTTTTGCGCAAAAATTGGAATAGAATATTTAACTTTATATGCTTTTTCAACTGAGAATTGGGCAAGACCAAAACTTGAAGTTGAATATTTGATGAAACTTTTAGAAAAACATCTAAAAAATGAGTTAGAAGTTTTTTTAGAAAATAATATTAGATTTAAAGCAATTGGAGATCTTAGTAAATTCTCAAAATCTTTACAAAATATTATAAACCAAATAGAAGAAAAAACTTCTTCTTGCAGTGGTCTTACACAGGTTTTAGCTTTAAATTATGGCTCAAAAGATGAAATTATTAGAGCAATAAAGAAATTGAATGAACAACATCTTGAAATAACAGAAGAAAATTTAGAATCATGCCTTGATACAGCAGGTATGAGTCCAGTTGATTTGCTAATACGAACTAGTGGTGAAGTTAGACTTTCAAATTATCTATTATGGCAAAATGCTTATGCAGAGATGTTTTTTACAAAAACTTATTGGCCAGATTTTAGTGTTGCTGAACTTAAAAAGATTTTAGATGATTATAAAAATAGAGAGAGAAGATTTGGTGGGATTTAGATTTTTACAAATAGTAATTTGTATTATTTTAACAATATTTCTATTTTTAAAATTATCTCTAAACCTACAATTTTTATTTTTTTGTATATTCTCGTATCTTTTAGTTTTTTTATCTTTTATTGATTTAAAATATAAAGCTGTTCCAGATTATTTGCTTTTGCTTGTATTTGTTTTATCCTTTTTTATTACAGATTTTTCTTTAGAAGATAGTTTTTTAAATGCTTTTATTGCGAGTGGAGCTATTTTTTTATTAAACTTTATCGTAACTTTTTATATCCAAAATATAAAATCAAGAATTTTAAAAGATGAAAATCTTAAAAATCAAGTGGCTTTGGGAGAAGGTGATATCCCTATAATTGCAAGTATGGCTGTTGTTTTAGGATTAAATTCGCTAACTTATGCTATATTGCTATCAGCGATTATTGCTATTTTACATACAATTAGCATAAATTTTATAAAAAAAGATATTCAAATTCCATTTATTCCATCATTAGTTTTAGGATTTTTTATCGAGTATTTTTTTAATTTAGAACATTTTATAAAGGCATTTTAGTGAAGTTACAGCGCTATTTATATTCTCAACTAGCAATTACATTTTTCCCTATATTTTTTGGATTATTTTTTATTACAGCAGTAATATTTTTGGTTAAAATCTCAGCTTTAACAGCAATTATAACTGTAAACTTTTTTGAATTATTTAGAATTTTTAGTTATACAATTCCTGATATTATTTTTTATACTATGCCAATATCTTTTTTTATATCTATGGTTATAACTTTATCAAAACTTTCAAGTGAATATGAACTTACTGTTATTACTTCATTTGGATTAAATCCATTTAAAATTTTGAAGATTTTTTTACCATTAACTCTTCTTTTAACACTTTTACTTTTAGTTGTATCTGTTGGACTTATTCCAAAAAGTGATTTTGAAAGAAAGCAATTTGTAAATATTAAAAAAAATGAAGCAAATTTTAATATAAAATCTGGTGAATTTGGTCAAAAATTTGGTGACTGGCTGATTTTTATAAATGACAAAAAAAATAATCTTTATGAAGATGTAAAACTTTTGAAAGTTCAAAAAGACAATGATCAATTTGTGATTAGTAAAAATGCTGTTTTAGACAATGACAATGGTGTTTTAAGCATTAGATTAGACGAGGGAAAAGCTTTTTTGATTGATAAGGAAGAGTTTAATCAAATAAATTATGAAGCAATGTACATAAATGATTCTATTTCCACAGCTAAAACAACTGTTTTTACGACAACTTATGATTATTGGAAAAATAATATAAAAAACAAAGTTGATTTAGATGATTTGACATTCTTTATTTTAACTTCTTTTTTTCCTTTGATGTCTTTATTTTTAGTAATTACTTTTGGGTATTTTAATCCAAGATATGAAAAAAATAGAGCAATTATGTATTCATTAATTTCGATAGTATTATATTATGTTCTAATCAAATCAATAGGAGATAAAATATTTTTACACACGCTTTATATTATTCCTATTCTTTGGCTTAGTGGGACATATCTTTTATACTCTAAAACTATAAAAAAAGAGTATTAAAACTCTATGAACTTAAAGTTTGTTGTCGCTTATGATGGAAGTTTATTTCAAGGAAGCCAAAAACAACCAAATGGCAAAACAGTTGAAAATGAACTTTTAAAGGCTTTTGAAAATATAAATATTAAAACTCAAATAGTTTTAAGTGGAAGAACAGATAAAGAAGTTCACTCATCTGGACAAGTGTTTAATTGTCAAATACCTTCGTATTGGGAAGATTTTTTTAAATTAAAAGAGATTTTAAACAAAAATCTTCCAACTTCTATAAAAATAAAAAAAATATCAAAAGTAGATGAAAGTTTTCATTCAAGATTTAGTGCAAAAAAAAGGGTTTATAGATATTTAATTACTACAAAAGAGACAACACCTTTTAATGATAAATTTATAACTTATGTAAAAAGTGTAGATGAAAAGCTTTTAAAAAAGGCTATAAAAGAGTTTATTGGAATTCATGATTTCAAATATTTTCATAAAACAGGAAGTGATAAAGAGAATACAAATAGAGAAATTTTTGATACAAAATTTTATAAATATAAAGATATTTATGTTTTTAAGTTTACTGCAAATTCATATTTACGAAGTCAAATTAGGCTTATGGTTGGATTTTTACTTGCAATAAATGATAAAAAATTAACTATTGAAGATTTAAGAAAACAACTAAATTGTGAAAAAATTATTTTTAAAACTCCTATAAAACCAAATGGTTTGTATCTTGCGAAGATAAAATATTAGTTTATGAAATCTCTAATTTTATTAATTTTATTCTTATTTTCAAATAGTTTTGCTTATGAGTTTAAATTAAACCAAAAAGATAAAAATTTAATAGAAAAATCAACTCAAAAATCTTTTATATTAAAACGATTAGCAAAATATGAAGAAGTAAAAAATAAAGCTAAAAATCTTGATATAAATAATAAATTGACTCAAATAAATCTTTTTATAAATGGAAGTCTTGCTGAATTTGATAATGCTTCAATGGGAATTGATGATTATTGGATGACACCTAAAGAATTTTTTATAAAAGGTCATGGAGATTGTGAAGATTATGTAATAGCAAAGTATTTTACACTTTTAGAATTAGGGGTAAAAAAAGAAAATTTATATCCAGCTATTGTAAAAGTGCAAGGAAGTGCTAGTTTTCACTTAGTATTACTTTATGTAGAAGACAAAAATAAATCACCACTTGTGTTAGACAATCTTAGTTTTAAAATTTTACCATTTTCGAAAAGAACAGATTTAACTCCAAAAGTTGCTTTTAATGAAATTGACTCTTATACCTTAACAAGAGAAAAATTTCTTCAAAAAGCAAATGTTGATTGGGGAAAAGAGAATAAATGGGAAAAACTACTAAATAGAGTTTATAAGTTGGATGAATAGATAAATAGCTTTTTTTAACTATTTATAAAAAACACTTGACAAATATAGACTCAATAAGTTATAATTCTTTAGCAGTTTAAGATATAGAGTGCTAAATTTACAAAATGGTCGTTTTATGATAGATAAAAAAGAGTTTTTATTACAGTCTATTATTAAAGCTTACATAGAGCATTTAGAGCCAATAGGTTCAACACAGCTTAAATCTATGTATGATATTACTTATTCTCCTGCAACAATTAGAGGTTACTTTAAAAAACTTGGAGATGAGGGATATCTTGCACAAGAACATATAAGTAGTGGACGAACACCTACAAATGAAGCTTTAAAACAGTATTGGAAATCAAAACTTAACTTTAAAATTGATGGTGTAAATTTACGAGCATTAGAATATTATGCCTCTAAAATTGGACTGAGTATTTTTATAAAAAAAGAGAAAACTGATATACTAAAAAATATTATAAATGTTGAAAATAGATATATGATATTGGAGTTTTCTTCATTTGCAATTAGTGTTAGATATAGTGAAGCTCTTTATAGATTTTTAGTTGATTTGATAGATTTACATATAAAAGATATTTTAAAAATATCAAAAGATGTAGGTGCTTTTGAAGTTTATAACTCAATAAATCAAAGCTTATTAGCTTCAGATTTTCAAATCTTTAATTATAAAGAGTTTTTATCAATAGCATTAAATTATAGTTTTGATGAATATACAATAAATAGATTTCTAAAAGGTCAAATTTTAGATGATTTAAAAGAAGGTTTATATTTTGATAAACTATTACCAGCAGATTATATTGGAATATGTAACTATTGCAAAATAGATAACGAAGAAGTAAAAATGTTGGTTATTGGTGAATTACCAAAAGATTATGAATATTTTTATGAAAAAATTACAAATTTTTAGGAGTTAAATGTGAGTGAAGAAAAAAAAGATGAAATTTTAGAGCAAGAAACTGTTGAAACAAAAGAAGAAATAAAAACAGAAGAAGCTGAGCAAAAAACTGAAAGTTTAGAAGAAAAAGTTGCTAGACTTGAAAGTGAATTAAAAGAGAGTGAAGAGAAATTTTTAAGAGCTTATGCTGATTTTGAAAATATGAAAAAAAGATTAGAAAAAGAGAAATATCAAGCAATAGATTATGCAAGTGAAAAATTTGCAAAAGATTTATTAACACCTCTTGATACTTTAGAGATGGCATTAAATTCAGCTAAAGCTGATGTTGATGCAAATGAGCTTTTAGAAAAACTAAAAGAAGGAATTGAGCTTACACTTAAAAACTTCATAACGACTTTTGAAAAACATAATATTACAAAGGTTGAAACTGATGGTGAGTTTGATCCAAATGTTCATAATGCTGTAATGCAAGTTGATAGTGCAGAACATAATTCTGGACAAATTGTTCAAGAGTTACAAAAAGGTTATGTATTAAAAGATAGGTTATTAAGACCTTCAATGGTAAGTATAGCAAACTAAAAAATGACCGTAATGTCACTAAACTAATGATTTAAATAGAAAATTAAAATAAGAAACAAAACTTGAGGAATCAACACAAGTTCTCTTGTGCTTTAGATTGGTTCTTAGGTTGGATTTATTCAACCGCTAAAGAACATATAAAGATGAAAGGTTCCTTAATTTTATAAAATAAAATAAAGGACTAAAAAATGAGTAAAGTAATTGGAATAGATTTAGGAACAACAAACTCTTGTGTTGCTGTTTATGAAAATGGTGAAGCAAAAATTATCCCAAATAAAGAGGGGAAAAATACAACTCCATCTATCGTTGCATATACAGATAAAGGTGAAGTTTTAGTTGGTGATCCAGCTAAAAGACAAGCAATAACAAATCCAGAAAAAACTATTTATTCTATTAAAAGAATTATGGGACTTATGATGAATGAGCCAAATGCAAAAGAAGCTCAATCAAAAGTAGGTTATAAAATTGTTGATAGAAATGGTGCAGCAGCAGTTGAAATTGCTGGAAAAGTTTATACTCCTCAAGAAATTTCTGCAAAAATTTTAGGAAAATTAAAAGCTGATGCAGAAGAGTATTTAGGTGATAAAGTTACAGATGCAGTTATTACTGTTCCTGCATATTTTAATGATGCACAAAGAAAAGCTACTCAAGAAGCTGGAACAATTGCAGGTCTTAATGTATTAAGAATTATCAATGAACCAACTGCAGCATCACTTGCTTATGGTTTAGATAAAAAAGGTGAAGAAAAAGTTTTAGTTTATGATTTAGGTGGAGGAACTTTTGACGTTACTGTTTTAGAAATTGGAGATGGAACATTTGAAGTACTTTCAACTGATGGAAATGCTTTTTTAGGTGGAGATGACTTTGATAACGCGATTATTGATTGGTTAGCAAAAGAGTTCAAAGATGAAAATGGTTTTGATATTAAAAATGACAAAATGGCATTACAAAGATTAAAAGATGCGGCTGAAAATGCTAAAAAAGAACTTTCATCTGCTGAATCAACAGAGATTAATTTACCATTTATCTCTATGGGAAATGCAGGGCCAATTCACTTAGTTAAATCTTTAACTAGAGCAAAATTTGAATCTATGACTGAAAAACTAATTGATGAAACTTTAGACCATATTAAAATTGCTCTTAAAGAAGCAGGATTAAGTAAAGGTGACATCGATGAAATTATCATGGTTGGAGGAAGTACAAGACTTCCAAAAGCAAACCAAGTGGTAAAAGAATTCTTTGGAAAAGATTTAAATAAAGGTGTAAATCCTGATGAAGTAGTTGCTGCTGGTGCTGCAGTTCAAGCTGGAGTTTTAAGAGGTGATGTTAAAGATGTTCTTTTACTAGATGTTACACCATTAAGTTTAGGAATCGAAACTTTAGGTGGAGTTATGACAAAACTTATTGATAAAGGAACAACAATTCCTGTTAAAAAATCACAAGTTTTCTCAACGGCTGATGATAATCAACCTGCTGTTTCTATTCATGTATGCCAAGGTGAAAGAGAGTTTGCAAAAGATAATAAATCTTTAGGTATGTTTGAACTTTCTGATATTCCAGCAGCTCCAAGAGGTGTTCCTCAAATTGAAGTAACATTTGATATTGATGCAAATGGTGTTTTAAATGTAAGTGCAAAAGATAAAGGAACTGGAAAAGAAAACAAAATTACAATTTCAGGTTCATCTGGATTAAGTGATGCAGAAATTGAAAAAATGGTTGCAGAAGCAGAAGCAAACAAAGAAGCTGATGCTAAGAAAAAAGCAGTTATTGAAGTAAGAAATCAAGCAGATGCATTATTACACTCAACTAGAAAAACTTTAGAAGAAAATGAAAATGCAATTAGCGAAGATGAGAAAAAAGCTATTATTGATGCAGCAGCTGATTTAGAAGAGACTTTAAAAGATGAAAATGCAACAAAAGAGCAAATTGAAGAAAAATTAAAAACTTTAACTGATAAATCTCATAAATTAGCAGAAGCTATGTATAAAAAAGAGCAAGGGGAGCAAGCAGGTGCTCAACCAAATCAAAAAGCAAAAAAAGATGACGATGATGTTATCGATGCTGAAGTAGAGTAAAAGCTCTACTTCATGCAAACTATATTTATTTTACTTATTTTTGTTTTTCTTAGTTATATTTTATGAAAAGCTTAATACTTATTCTATTTTTAACTTTTTTGGTTACAGGATGTTCTACTAAAAAAGAGGTTTTTGAAGAAAAAAAAGAAGTTAAAAATAGAATGGAACCAGTTTCTTTTACTGAGATAAAAGGTTTTTTTGAAGATGATTTAAATTATGCTTTAGAAGTTTTCAAAAAAGATTGTCAAAAATCAAAAAAATATGAACAATTTAAAAGTGTATGCCAAAAAGCTCAGTATGAGACTGATGGAAGAAAATTTTTTATAGTAAATTTTCAACCATATAAACTTTATGATAGTAATTCACATGATGAAGGAACAATTACAGGATATTATGAACCTTTATTATATGGTAGTTTGAAAAAAAGTGCCAGATATAAATATCCAGTTTATAAAATACCAAAAAATTTAATTACGTCAGATAATGCAAATTTAGAAGGTTACAAATCTCGTGGAAAATTAGTTGGTAAAAAAATAGTTCCTTATGATACAAGAAAAGAGATAGAATCAAATCCAAATAATCCAAATCTTGAAGTTATAGCTTATGTAGATGATAAATTTGATCTGTTTTTCCTTCATATCCAAGGTTCTGGAAAAATCCAGCTGGATAATGGAAAACTAATAAATGTTGCTTATGCTGAGCAAAATGGAAGAGCATATACAAGTATTGGTGGTTATTTGATAAATCAAGGACTTATGACAAAAGATGAAATGTCTGTTCAATCAATGAAAAAGTTTTTTGCAAATAACCCTTCAAAAATGGATTATATTTTTAATTTAAATGAAAGTTATATCTTTTTTAAAATCTCTAATCAAGGAGCAACGGGAGCTTTAAATACTGTTTTAACTCCAAAAAGAAACTTAGCTGTAGATAAGAGTTATATACCTTTAGGAACACCTGTATTTTTAAATACACAAAATCCAGTATCAAAACAGCCAATAAATCAAATGATGGTTGCAGCTGATGTTGGTGGAGCGATTAAAGGTGAAATTAGAGCTGATTTTTTCTGGGGATTTGGAAAAGATGCTTTTGAATATGCTGGAAGAATGAAAGAAAAAGGTAAAATGTACATTCTTCTACCTAAAAATTAGAAAATGGTTGTTACATACAACAACCATTTCCACAGCAGTAAGTTTTTTGTTCTTCTTTATAAAATTTGATTATAAAATTATTAAACATCTCTTGAATTTCAAAGATATGTTTTTTACAAAATTTATTATTCATAATATTTTTCATCTCAATAGCTTTTAATAAAGCATCATCTTTTGAATCAAATTCTAAATTATTTTTTAAATCACTTTTTTGAAAACAGCTGCATCTATCTTGTACAACAATTTTATACATAAATATCCTTTAATAAAAAACAAAGAGTATCAAAAACTTTATTAAAGCAATTTAAGAAGTAAAAAAAGATAAAATATCTACCAATAAATTTTTTAAAGGCAGATGATGCACATCACAAATCAAATATCTCAATATTTTGGAAAATTTGCTAAAAAAGAGTTTCCTACACCTATCCAAAAAATTATAAATTTAAGTTATGTAAAACTAATGAAGCTAAATATGGCTGAATTTAAACATCCTAGATATTATAAATCTTTAAATGATTTATTCACAAGAGAGTTAATCATAAAAAGAGAGATAGATAAAGACAAAGATTCAATTATTTCTCCAACTGATAGTTTTATAACTGAATGTGGAACTCTAAAAGATGACACTGCTTTACAAATAAAAGGTATGGAATATAGTGTTGAAGAGTTATTGACTTATTATTGTAGTGAAAACTTTGAAAAAGTTAAAAATGGTTCTTTTATGAACTTTTATTTAGCGCCAAAAGATTATCATAGATATCATGCTCCTTGTAACTTTAAACTAAAAAAGCTTATTCATGTTCCAGGAAAGCTTTATCCTGTAAATTTAAAATATCTAAATAAAGAATTTGAACTTTTTGTACAAAATGAAAGAGTTATTTTAGAGTGCGAAAACAATGGAAAACTTTTTTATATGGTATTTGTTGGAGCTTTAAATGTTGGTCAAATGGTATTTGAATTTGAAAATAGAGTTGAGACTAACAAAAATGCAAAAGAGATAAAAGTTTACAATTATGACAATATCGAAATAACAAAAGGTGAATGTTTAGGATATTTTAAAATGGGTTCAACTGTTGTTATGATTTGGGAAAAAGATAGTGTTCAAATTGATAATTTACTAAATCAAAATGTGAAATTTGGTCAAAGAATTGGAAAATTATAAAGTTTTAATTTTTTTACTAATCCTACTTGGGATTTCTATTTTAATTATATATTTGCTAGCAAAAGCTAAGAAAAGATGTGAAGAAGAAGTTCTTCAAAAAGTAAAAGAAATAGAAGAAAAATTATCAGTTGATAAGCTAACTGGTTTAAAAAATAGGGTTGCTTTAGATAATGATATAAAAAATGCAGAATTTGTATCAATTGCTTTACTTGATTTAGACTCTTTTGGTGATATTAATGAACTTTATGGATTTGTATCAGCTGAACTAGTTTTGGTTGAAGTTGCAAAAATTTTAAAAGAGTTTGAAAAAAATTATAATGTAAGCGCTTATAGATTAAGTGGTGATATTTTTTGTTTATTAGATAAAGATAATATGCCATTTTTTCAATTTGAACTATTTATTGAAGATTTGATTTTAACATTTAAAAATAAATTAGTTCATATTGATAAATTAGGAATAGATGTTTTAATTAGTATGACATTAGGAATTTCTATTGTACAAGAAGAGCCAGTTAGAACAGCTGCAATTGCACTAAAAAAAGCAAAAAAAACAAATCAAAGATTTCTTGTTTATAACAATGAGATTGATACAAAAGAAGTTGTTAAAAAATCTATTTATTGGCGAGAAAAAATACAAAAAGCTATTTTAGAAAATAATGTAATACCTTTTTATCAACCAATTTTCGATAGAAATAAAGAAATTGTAAAATATGAAACTTTGATGAGAATAAGAGATATTGATGAAAATGAGAAAGTGATATACTTTACACCAAATCTATTTTTATCTGTATCTTTTAAAACAAAACAGTATTTACAATTGTCTCATATCATTATCTCAAAAACATTTGATAATTTACTAAAAACAAAAAAACAAATATCATTAAATATAAGTTTTAAAGATATTTTAAATAATGAGTTTATAGAGTTTTTAGATAATAAAATGGATAGATTAGAGAAAAAAGATAAACAAAGAATAATATTTGAGATACTAGAAAGTGATTATATCTCTGATTATGAACATTTAGAAGAGTTTATTTCAAAGTATAAAAAGCATGGTGTAAAAATTGCAATAGATGATTTTGGAACAGGTTATTCAAACTTTATAAGAATTATGAGAATAAGACCAGATTATTTAAAAATAGATAGTTCTTTAATAAAATATATAGATATAGATAAAAACTCTTATGAAATTGTAAAATCAATTATTGCCTTTTCAAAAGCATTAAATATCAAAACTATTGCTGAATATGTACATACAAAAGAAATTCTAGATTTACTTTTAGAAATGGGTGTTGATGAATTTCAAGGTTTTTACTTAGGCGAACCTTCTTTAAACATTGAATAGTTTTAATTAAACAAAAGTTTATTTTTGTACAATTTAGAAATATTTATTAAAGGAGAGAAATATGTCAGTTATTACAGAAATTGGAACATTAGCATTAGCAGGTACAAAAAAAGGAAAAATAACAATCTCTAATGTAACAGAACCTTATGGAAAAGATACAGATGATATTGTAAGCATAGGTGTTTCATTAAATGGAATAGATGTTCAATGGAAAGCTCATATTCCTTATGAAAATTTAGAAGAAGTTATTGCTATTTTACAAAAAGCTAGCGATAGCAAAAAATAGCCTAAAAAAATCTTTTGTGATATAATAACCTTTATTAAAGAGGTAAGTTATGTCACAAATGAAAGTTATTGGAAGAAGAGAAGTTATTGATATTTTAGACTTAGAGCTTTATGGCTTAGATGCTAAAATAGATACTGGCGCAGATTCAAATTCGTTACATTGCGATGATATATTTATTGATGATGAAAAGTTTGTTCACTTTTCTTTATTAGATGAAGTTCATCCAGCTTACCATGGTAAAAAAATAAAAATGCCTCTTTATAAATTAAAAAAAGTTAAAAGTTCAAACGGAATAATCCAATTAAGAGCATCAATTCAAGTTGTAGTATCTTTTTTTGGGAAAAATTATAAAACAGTGATATCTTTGACAGATCGTTCAGATATGAAATATCCAATGTTAATTGGAAGAAAATTTTTAACAAATCGTTTTTTAGTAGATGTTTCAAAAGAGTATTTATCAAAGGTTAATTAAAAGGTAATAATATGAGAATCTATATCTTATCAAGAAATGAAAATTTGTATTCAACAAAAAGACTAGTACAAGAAGCAACGGCAAAAGGCTGGGAAGTAAAAGTAATAGATTATTTAAAATGTACGATTGAGATTATGAAAGGTGAATTACTTGTGAACTATGAAGGAAAATTGTTACCAATTCCCGATGCTATAATTCCTAGAATTGGTGCAAGTAAAACTTTTTATGGTGCAGCAATGGTTAGACACTTTGAAATGCAAGATGTATTTAGTACAACAGGAAATCTAGCACTTACAAGAAGTAGAGATAAACTTAGAAGTTTACAAGTTTTATCAAAAAATGATGTGGATTTACCAAGAACAGTTTTTGCTTCAAATAAATCAAATGCAAAAGATGTTATTGCTTTAAGTGGAGGAGCACCTTTAGTTTTAAAAATTTTAGAGGGAACTCAAGGTGTTGGAGTTGTTTTAGTGGATAGTAAAAAAGCTGCTAAATCAGTTCTTGATGCTTTTTATGGGATGGATGTAAATTTACTTGTTCAAGAGTATATTGAAGAAGCCAATGGTACAGATATAAGAGCTTTTATTGTAGATAACGAAGTTGTTGGTGCGATGAAAAGACAAGGGGCAGAAGGAGACTTTAGGTCAAACTTACATCAAGGTGGAAGTGCAGTCGCTTATAAACTTAGTAGAAAAGAAAAAGCAACTGCAATAGCTGCAGCAAGAGCAATGGGACTTGGAGTTTGTGGTGTTGATATGATACCTTCAAAAAGAGGACCGTTAGTTATGGAAGTAAACTCGAGTCCAGGACTTGAAGGAATAGAAAAGTCAACAAATATAAATATAGCTCAAAAAATAATGGATTACATAGAAAAAAATATAAAACCAAAATCTTCAAATACTCAGAAAAGAAAAATAAAAAAAGATAATATAGGTGCATGATGAAAAAAATTTTATTGCTTTTAACGCTTTTTATATACTCTTTTTCTTTAGAACTTGGAAATAAAGTTTTAGAGCCAGAAGAGGCATTTAAAGTAAAATTTATAAAAAATGAAGATAGTTTAAATATCAAATTTGAATTAGGAAAAGATATATATTTATATCATGATAAATTACAAATAAATATATTAAAACCACAAAAAATAGAGATTACAAAAGAGTTAAATATCCCAAAACCTGTAAATTATGAAGAATTTATTGTGCATTTTGATGATTTAAATTTAACTATTCCTTATAATCTTTTGAAATCAAAAGTTGATTCAAAAGAGTTTGAAATTGAGTTAAAATTTCAAGGATGTTCAAAAGCTGGACTTTGTTATGCTCCAATCAATGAAAAATATCTATTATCTTTAGATGAAATTGCACAAAAAGTCGAAGCAAAAAAAGATTTAGAACAAAAAATTGAAACAAATAAAAATCTTAATGAAACAGATAGTATTGCAAATAGTTTAAAAGAGAAAAACCTACTTTTAGTTTTACTTACATTTTTTGGATTTGGCTTACTTTTATCTTTAACTCCTTGCGTTTTTCCGATGATTCCTATTTTATCATCAATTATTGTTGGTGCTTCAAAAAATGAAACTATGACGGCTAGTCGTGGTTTCTTTTTATCTTTGGTTTATGTTTTATCAATGAGTGTTGCATATACAATAGCTGGAGTAATTGCAGGAATTTTTGGAGCAAATTTACAAGTAGCACTTCAAAATCCTTATGTATTAGTTATTTTTGCTTTAATATTTGTTGCCCTTGCATTTTCTATGTTTGGTTATTTTGAAATTAGACTTCCTCAAGCTATTCAAAATAGAGTAAATAAAACAACTGATGGAAAAGAAAAACAAGGAATATTAGGAATTGCAATTATGGGATTCTTATCTGCTCTCATCGTTGGTCCTTGTGTTGCACCTCCACTTGCAGGAGCATTAGTTTATATTGGACAAACAGGTGATGCAATTCTTGGTGGATTAGCTTTATTTGTTATGAGTTTAGGAATGGGAGTTCCATTACTTCTAATTGGTTTAGGTGCCGGAAAATTTATGCCAAAACCTGGTGGCTGGATGGAAAGTATTACAAAAATTTTTGGAATAGTAATGTTAGGTGTTGCAATTTGGCTTTTAGATAGAGTTTTAGATGCAAGTATAATTATATATTTATGGGCATTATTACTTTTAGGAAGTGCTATTTATCTAAAAATTTATCAACATATTTTAACTCAGTTGATTACTGTTATGATTTTTATTGTGGGTGTTATTTTATTTGTTGGGGCAATTAGTGGTGCAACAAATCCTTTAAATCCTTTGGAAAAATTTACTTCATCAAAAATGACACAAGTCTCTGATGAAAAGTTGATTTTTAAAAAAGTAAAAAATATTCAAGAACTTGAACTTGCAATTAAAAACTCAAATAAACCAGTTATGTTAGATTTTTGGGCATCATGGTGTGTTTCATGTAAAGAGTTAGAAGAGATTACTTTTCAAGATGAACAAGTTATAAATAAACTTCAAGAATTTACTTTATTAAAAGCTGATGTAACTGAAAACAATGATGAAGACAAAGCTTTACAAAAAAAGTTTGGTGTTGTTGGACCGCCTGCTTTAATATTTTGGGATAAAGATAAAAATGAAATTCAAGCTTCAAGAATTATTGGTTACAAAAATCCAAAGGACTTTTTGGAAATAGTAAACAAAAATTTTCAAAATTAAATGATATTCATATATAATAAATCCTTCTTTTTTAGGATTTATTATGGACTTAAATATTGATTTTTTAATCATCTTTTCAATAATTTTATTTTTTTCTTCTTTGGTTCAAGGAAGTATTGGTTTTGGTTTTCCTTTAATCTCAACTCCTCTTTTAGCAATGATTACAGATATGAAAACAGCTATTTTGTATGTTGCTATTCCTACTCTTTTGATTAATTTGATAGCTATTTTTAGTGAAGGAAACTTTTTAAGTGCTATAAAAAGGTTTTATCCTTTAGCGATTTTTGCGATGATAGGAAGTGCTATTGGTACACAAATATTAATCTATAGTAGTTCTGAAATCTTTAAATTATTATTGGCAATTTCAATTATATTTTATTTATTAATTCAAAAATTCAAATTTGAAATGGTTTGGGTAAAAAATAAACCTAAAACTTCACTTGTTATATTTGGATTGAGTGCAGGAATTATAGGTGGTTTAACAAATGTTATGGCTTTGGTTTTAATAATATATTCTTTAGAATCAAAACATTCAAGAAAAGAGATAATTCAGTCTTCAAATATATGTTTTTTGTTTGGAAAACTTATTCAAATTATACTTTTTGCAATTCATGGTTCATTTACGCAGGAGTTGTTAACAATTTCTTTTAGTAGTTTAATACTTGTTGTAGTTGCAATGGTTATTGGACTCAAAATAAAGAACAAAATTCCACAAGAAAATTATAATAAAGTTATAAAAGGATTTTTATTTTTGATGGCAATAGCATTAATTTATCAAACGATTTTTTAAAAGGAAGTTAAAACTTCCTTTTAAATTTTTTAGATGAATAAGAATGCACCTAAAATAATAACTGCAAGATAAAGTGCTCCAAAAACAGCACCTAATGCCCACCATTTTGCTTGAGAAATATATCCAGCTCCATACCAAATTGGCGATGGTCCTGTTCCATATGGAGTTATAATTCCCATTACCCCTAAACTTCCTGCTAGAATAATTGTAAATGGTAAAATTTGTTCAGCAGGTAATAAACTTGCTGCAATAACCATAAATACAGGTACAAGTGCAGTTACGTGTGCAGTTACACTTGCAAAAAAGTAGTGTAATAAGAAAAACAATACAATCAATGCAACTAGCAGTGATGTTGTATGTAAATCAGATAATGCAGTTTGTGCATTTTTTCCAATATAATCTAAAATACCAACTTTTTTCAATCCATCTGCCATAGCAACTAAAGTTGAGAACCAAATGAATACGTTAAATGCTGCTTTATCTGAAAGTAAATCATCCCAAGTAATAACACCTGTTAAAACCATTACAGATACAATACAAATAGCAGTAGTTGTTGCATCAATTCCAAACTCTTTTCCAAAAATCCATAAAACTAAAGCAACAGTTGCAAGTCCTGCCATTAAATACTCTTTAAATGTAATAGCACCAAGTTTTTTTAACTCTTCTGCTGCCCAAGCTGGAGCTTCAGGAGATGTTTTTTGTGTTGGTGGATAAATTACATAAGTTAACCAAGGAGTCAATAAAAATAAAGGAATCATAAGTGGTAACATAACGCTTGCCCACTCTCCCCAAGTAATTGCATGACCAGTATTTTTTGCAATTAAATCAACAGCAAGTAAATTTGGTGCAAGTGCAGTTAAGAACATAGAACTTGTTACACAAGTAGTTGCAATAGCAACCCAAGTAATATAAGCTCCAAGTTTTCTTGGTTCTTTATCTGGCCAAGAATCAAAAATATGAGGAATATTAATAGCAACAGGATATACTGAACCACCACTTCTTGCAGTGTTTGATGGCATAAATGGTGCTAAAATTAAATCTGAAAATGCAACTGCATATCCAAGACCTAATGAACTTTTTCCCATATATTTAACCATTATAAGAGAAACTCTTTTTCCTAAACCTGTTTTTTTGTAACCAAGTGCAAACATAAATGCAGCAAAGATTAACCAAATAACACTATTTGAAAAACCTGATAATGCCCAAGTGATACTCTCTTTAGAGTTTCCAATTAATCCTAAAACTGCTACAAATGAAACACCTGCAAAACCAACAAGAGCAGCTGGAACTGGCTCAAGAATAAGTCCTACTACAACAGCAAAGAATATTGCTAAAAAGTGCCATGCGTTTTGTGTCAATCCTTCTGGTGCAGGAACGAACCATAGTGCAATTGCAACAATAATTGGCACGAATAATTTTAAAGTCTGTTTTGACATATTATGCTCCTTCTAAAGTCATACAAGAATTATAATATAATTTTGTTACAAAATAAATATAAGAAAAATTTAAAGAACGTATCAATTTATATAATATCTGTTATACTTCGCAAAAATTATTTTTATAAAAGGCTTCAAATGAACTTTAAAACAATTTTAGGAAAAGCTGATTTTATAGAGTTTCTAAGAGGTAAGAAAGCCACTTTTTTGCTTGGTTGTAGTGTAACAAAAACTTGTGAGATTCCAAATATTTCACAAGCTGGAATTCCTCAAAAATTATTTCTTACTCCAACTTTGGATGCAGAGTTTTTATGTATAAAACAAGTAAAATCTTTACCTGATATTGCAAAAACTCCAAAAGGAGTTCCAACTCCTGCAATAATAACTAGAGCAATTCATGAGCTTAAACCTTTTTCAAATATAGAAATTTTAAATTTGGGATTGGAAGTAGTTCCACAAATAGAGTATTTTAAAATACATAATTTTGATATAAACCCAAGTAATAGTATAGATAAAAATGCAAATATACCTGCTATGGAGACTTTCCAAAAAGGAATAGAGTTCGCGCAAAGCTATGAAACAAAAGATGATTATATTATTTTAGCTGAAACAATTCCAGCAGGAACTACAACAGCAAATGCGACAGCAAAAGCTTTGGGATATGATTGTGATGGATATTTTTCAAGTTCATTTAAAAATAATCCAAATGATATAAAAGAAAAAACAATCAAAAATGCTTTAGCAAATATCAATTCAAATGATGATTTATTTGATAAATTATCAAAAGTTAGTGATAATATGATAATTTTTTGTGCAGGATTTATTTTAGGTAGTCAAAATAAAAATCTAAAGATTGTATTAGCTGGTGGAACACAGATGGCTTGTGTTTTACTTGTTGTGAATTCTATTTTAAAAAGTATGGATGGAGTTCTTGATTCTTCAAATCTAGCACTTTTTACTACAAAATGGATAAAAGAAGATAAAAATTCAAATATCAAAGCACTTTTAGAACAACTTGATTTTCCTATAAATGCTTATTCAAGTGATTTTGATTTTAGTTTATCTTCACATCCAGCTTTAAAACTATATGATGAAGGAGAAGCTAAAGAGGGTGTTGGCTGTGGTGGCGCATTATGTTATGCTTCAATAAATGGTTTATCAAAACAGATAGTTACAAAAAAAATAGAAGAGTTTTTAGGAGAGTAAAATGAAAAATAAAATATTAATAGCTTTATGTGGTTTACTATTTTTAAATAATTATAATCTAGAAGCAAAAGAGATACAAAAAGTTGAAGAGTGGAAAATACAAAATGATCCATACTATAAACATAAAAAAAGTCAATTTGAGGTTTTGATGAATAATAGTAAATACACAACTATGATGTTGGGTGATTCAATAACTGATGAGGGAAGATGGGATGAACTTTTAAATAATAATACAGTTCAAAATAGAGGAATAAGTGGAGATACAACAAGTGGAGTATTAGATAGATTATCAACAGTTAGTCCTAGTATAAAACAAGTTTTTATTATGATTGGTGTAAATGACATAATGAGAGGAAAAAATGAAAATGAAGTTTTTGAAAATTATAAAAAGATAATCAAATCTTTTGAAGAAAAAAATATAAAAGTTCATATTCAATCAACTCTTTATATTGGAGAAACAAGAAAACAAAATTTTAATCCTAAAATAGAAAAATTAAATGAAAAATTAAAAGATTTTGCTAAAAACAATAATATTGATTTTATAGATTTAAATCCAATTTTTGCACCAAATAAAGTATTAAAGTCAGAATTTACAACTGATGATTTACATCTAAATGGAAAAGCTTATACTCTTTGGGTAAAAGAGATAGAAAAATATTTTTAATTATTTAGAAAATTTAGAAGGAAGAATTTGAAAATATTTTATTTTGGTGGACAAAAATCAGGAAAAACAAAAGCTGGAATAAAAAAAGCTTTTGAATTATCTACAACTAAAAAACCATATTATATAGCAACTTATGATAATTCGTTTGGAGATAGTTCTATGAGTGAGCGAATAAATAAACATATAATTGAACGAAAAAATGATTTTATAACCATCGAAGAACCCAAAGATTTAACAAAAGTTATAAAAGAAAATAATACTTATTTAATAGATTGTATTTCAATGTGGCTTTTTAATAATCTTCAGAACAATGAAGAAAGTTTGAAGCTACAACTTTCAGAGATTTGTAAAATAGAAGCAAATATCATTTTTATTCTAAATGATGTTTCTTGTGGAGTAATTCCTTTTGACAAAGAGTCAAGAAGATTTGTTGATTATTCAGGAATTATTGGACAAGAATTAGTAAAATTATGCGATGAGGTTTATGAAGTGAAATATGGAATTGAAAGAAAAATAAAATGAAACAATTATTAAACGCTTTTTTCTTTGCCCTTTCATATTTTTCAATTATTCCAGTTTTTGTAAGAAATATGGAAATAAATAATATTACATATAAATATACTCTTGCATTACTACCTTTAGTTGGAGCTATTTTGGCTTCAATAGTTGTATGTTTTAATCTTTTTTTTAATCAATTCTTCTCACCAATATATGCAGCTTTTGTCTCTTCTGTTATCTATTTATTTTTATATGGATTTATTCATACAGAAGCAATAATTGATGTTGTTGATGCTTGGTTTGCTTCTTATAGTGGAAAAGATGCTTATAAGATTATGAAAGAATCAACTATTGGAGCAATCGGAGCTTTGTATGCCTTTTCTTTTGTACTTTTAAAAGTTGGAATTATCACTTATGTTTTATATCAAAAAGAGTATGTTTTATTTTTAATAGTTTGTACTTTTTCAAGATTAAACCTTTTATATTTACTTGAATATTTTAAATTTAGTAAAGATAGCTTTTTATCTTTGGCTTTCCAAAGTGGGGGGATTTTTAGACTAAAAATCTATGCTTTGATTTATATTATTATTGCTTTTTTTATAGGTAAAAATATTTTTATTATTTTGCTTTTATCCCTTTTGAGTTTTTATTTTATATTAAAGATTTTAAATAATAAGTTTGGTTTTGTAAATGGTGATTGTTTAGGATTTACTTTAGAACACACTGAACTAATAGTTTTGAATATTGGTTTGGCTTTAATTTTATAATGTTAATAAATAATAAATTTTTAAAATATCTATCCTTTTTTATTTCAATAGTTTTTGTTATAAATTTGATTTATATGATATATTCTTCTTTTTTTATTGTAAAAAATCAGTTTACAGATATAGGTGATACAACTTATGTAAATCAAGTAAGAGAAGATGACTATACTATAAAGTTAGCTTCATATCTTACTAAAAATTGTAATAAAGATAAACTTTGTGAAGTTCAAAATTTATTGGATTTTGTTACAACAATTCCATATAAAATAAATGAAAGTATTGCAAAAAGCCCAAAACAAGTCGTTGAACAAAATTTTGGTGATTGTGATGATAAGTCCAATTTACTGATTTCTCTTTTAAAAGTGCTTGGATATGAAGTTTATTTTGTACTTGTTCCCGAACATATTTTTGTTATTATCAATCTTGATAATTTGAATATTTCTAAAGAAGCTTTATATATAAATGATAAAAAATTTTATATTTTAGAAACAACAGCAACTCTTTCAAAAATAGGATTCCCTTTAAAATATAAATTAAGCGATATAGAAGCTGTAATAGAGCCTTTTAAGAATAAAAAAATCCTTATAAATAACTTAGAATATAAATAAAAAATAATTATCTTTCTTATTAAATGTCACCCCTAGGGGTGATAGACAATAATAATTTAAAGTTATATAATCTTCTTAGTAAATTAACAAAGGGAGAACTTACATGGCACAAGTAGGGATTGTTAAAACTTTAGAAGGAGGAGTATTTTATGCAAAAGACTCTTCGGGAAATATCAGAGAATTAAGTATTGGTGATAGTATATCAGAAAATGAGGTAGTTTATGGTGATAGTTCAAATCAAATTTCTGCGAAAGTAGAGATGGAATTATCTGGAAATGATATTATTGTTTTAAATCAAGCACAACAGCAGCTAATAGATTCTTCTTTGAATCAAGTTACTTTTGGAAATGAAGAAGTAATTTTTTCAAAAGGTGATATAAATACAACATTTGAGAATGCAGATTTAGGTGCATGGAATAATACAACAAATGATGTAAGTGATGATATGGAAACAGCTGCAGGTGATCCAACGCAACAAGAGACACAAGCTGGAGAAGAAGAACCAACTGAAGAAGGAAGAGTTACTGCTAGATTTAGCACAAGAGATGGTTTTTCTACAAACGTTGAAAGTGATTTAATAGAACCAGAAGCTAATAATATTAGAGAAATAATTATTGAGCAAGGAGCAATTGATACTAGTCTTTTGAATCCGCAACTTATTACAGAAAATCCAGTAATTTCGACAGATAATACAGCACCAGAAGTAGAAATAACAGAAGTAAGTGTAGTAGATACAAACTCTCCAGCAGATGGAAAAGCAGATGAAGTAACAATCAAAGGAACTTCAGATGAACCAAATGCACAATTTACTGTAAAAGATAAAGATGGAAATACTATTGGAACAGGAACAACAGATTCAAACGGTAACTTTGAAATTACAATCCCAACAGATAAAGTACAAGCAGGAAATCAAGTAACAGTAGAAGTAGTAGATAAAGCAGGTAATACTGGAAGTGATAATGAAAATGCTGGAAAATTAACTTATACAGATAATACAGCACCAGAAGTAGAAATAACAGAAGTAAGTGTAGTAGATACAAACTCTCCAGCAGATGGAAAAGCAGATGAAGTAACAATCAAAGGAACTTCAGATGAACCAAATGCACAATTTACTGTAAAAGATAAAGATGGAAATACTATTGGAACAGGAACAACAGATTCAAACGGTAACTTTGAAATTACAATCCCAACAGATAAAGTACAAGCAGGAAATCAAGTAACAGTAGAAGTAGTAGATAAAGCAGGTAATACTGGAAGTGATAATGAAAATGCTGGAAAATTAACTTATACAGATAATACAGCACCAGAAGTAGAAATAACAGAAGTAAGTGTAGTAGATACAAACTCTCCAGCAGATGGAAAAGCAGATGAAGTAACAATCAAAGGAACTTCAGATGAACCAAATGCACAATTTACTGTAAAAGATAAAGATGGAAATACTATTGGAACAGGAACAACAGATTCAAACGGTAACTTTGAAATTACAATCCCAACAGATAAAGTACAAGCAGGAAATCAAGTAACAGTAGAAGTAGTAGATAAAGCAGGTAATACTGGAAGTGATAATGAAAATGCTGGAAAATTAACTTATACAGATAATACAGCACCAGAAGTAGAAATAACAGAAGTAAGTGTAGTAGATACAAACTCTCCAGCAGATGGAAAAGCAGATGAAGTAACAATCAAAGGAACTTCAGATGAACCAAATGCACAATTTACTGTAAAAGATAAAGATGGAAATACTATTGGAACAGGAACAACAGATTCAAACGGTAACTTTGAAATTACAATCCCAACAGATAAAGTACAAGCAGGAAATCAAGTAACAGTAGAAGTAGTAGATAAAGCAGGTAATACTGGAAGTGATAATGAAAATGCTGGAAAATTAACTTATACAGATAATACAGCACCAGAAGTAGAAATAACAGAAGTAAGTGTAGTAGATACAAACTCTCCAGCAGATGGAAAAGCAGATGAAGTAACAATCAAAGGAACTTCAGATGAACCAAATGCACAATTTACTGTAAAAGATAAAGATGGAAATACTATTGGAACAGGAACAACAGATTCAAACGGTAACTTTGAAATTACAATCCCAACAGATAAAGTACAAGCAGGAAATCAAGTAACAGTAGAAGTAGTAGATAAAGCAGGTAATACTGGAAGTGATAATGAAAATGCTGGAAAATTAACTTATACAGATAATACAGCACCAGAAGTAGAAATAACAGAAGTAAGTGTAGTAGATACAAACTCTCCAGCAGATGGAAAAGCAGATGAAGTAACAATCAAAGGAACTTCAGATGAACCAAATGCACAATTTACTGTAAAAGATAAAGATGGAAATACTATTGGAACAGGAACAACAGATTCAAACGGTAACTTTGAAATTACAATCCCAACAGATAAAGTACAAGCAGGAAATCAAGTAACAGTAGAAGTAGTAGATAAAGCAGGTAATACTGGAAGTGATAATGAAAATGCTGGAAAATTAACTTATACAGATAATACAGCACCAGAAGTAGAAATAACAGAAGTAAGTGTAGTAGATACAAACTCTCCAGCAGATGGAAAAGCAGATGAAGTAACAATCAAAGGAACTTCAGATGAACCAAATGCACAATTTACTGTAAAAGATAAAGATGGAAATACTATTGGAACAGGAACAACAGATTCAAACGGTAACTTTGAAATTACAATCCCAACAGATAAAGTACAAGCAGGAAATCAAGTAACAGTAGAAGTAGTAGATAAAGCAGGTAATACTGGAAGTGATAATGAAAATGCTGGAAAATTAACTTATACAGATAATACAGCACCAGAAGTAGAAATAACAGAAGTAAGTGTAGTAGATACAAACTCTCCAGCAGATGGAAAAGCAGATGAAGTAACAATCAAAGGAACTTCAGATGAACCAAATGCACAATTTACTGTAAAAGATAAAGATGGAAATACTATTGGAACAGGAACAACAGATTCAAACGGTAACTTTGAAATTACAATCCCAACAGATAAAGTACAAGCAGGAAATCAAGTAACAGTAGAAGTAGTAGATAAAGCAGGTAATACTGGAAGTGATAATGAAAATGCTGGAAAATTAACTTATACAGATAATACAGCACCAGAAGTAGAAATAACAGAAGTAAGTGTAGTAGATACAAACTCTCCAGCAGATGGAAAAGCAGATGAAGTAACAATCAAAGGAACTTCAGATGAACCAAATGCACAATTTACTGTAAAAGATAAAGATGGAAATACTATTGGAACAGGAACAACAGATTCAAACGGTAACTTTGAAATTACAATCCCAACAGATAAAGTACAAGCAGGAAATCAAGTAACAGTAGAAGTAGTAGATAAAGCAGGTAATACTGGAAGTGATAATGAAAATGCTGGAAAATTAACTTATACAGATAATACAGCACCAGAAGTAGAAATAACAGAAGTAAGTGTAGTAGATACAAACTCTCCAGCAGATGGAAAAGCAGATGAAGTAACAATCAAAGGAACTTCAGATGAACCAAATGCACAATTTACTGTAAAAGATAAAGATGGAAATACTATTGGAACAGGAACAACAGATTCAAACGGTAACTTTGAAATTACAATCCCAACAGATAAAGTACAAGCAGGAAATCAAGTAACAGTAGAAGTAGTAGATAAAGCAGGTAATACTGGAAGTGATAATGAAAATGCTGGAAAATTAACTTATACAGATAATACAGCACCAGAAGTAGAAATAACAGAAGTAAGTGTAGTAGATACAAACTCTCCAGCAGATGGAAAAGCAGATGAAGTAACAATCAAAGGAACTTCAGATGAACCAAATGCACAATTTACTGTAAAAGATAAAGATGGAAATACTATTGGAACAGGAACAACAGATTCAAACGGTAACTTTGAAATTACAATCCCAACAGATAAAGTACAAGCAGGAAATCAAGTAACAGTAGAAGTAGTAGATAAAGCAGGTAATACTGGAAGTGATAATGAAAATGCTGGAAAATTAACTTATACAGATAATACAGCACCAGAAGTAGAAATAACAGAAGTAAGTGTAGTAGATACAAACTCTCCAGCAGATGGAAAAGCAGATGAAGTAACAATCAAAGGAACTTCAGATGAACCAAATGCACAATTTACTGTAAAAGATAAAGATGGAAATACTATTGGAACAGGAACAACAGATTCAAACGGTAACTTTGAAATTACAATCCCAACAGATAAAGTACAAGCAGGAAATCAAGTAACAGTAGAAGTAGTAGATAAAGCAGGTAATACTGGAAGTGATAATGAAAATGCTGGAAAATTAACTTATACAGATAATACAGCACCAGAAGTAGAAATAACAGAAGTAAGTGTAGTAGATACAAACTCTCCAGCAGATGGAAAAGCAGATGAAGTAACAATCAAAGGAACTTCAGATGAACCAAATGCACAATTTACTGTAAAAGATAAAGATGGAAATACTATTGGAACAGGAACAACAGATTCAAACGGTAACTTTGAAATTACAATCTCAACAGATAAAGTACAAGCAGGAAATCAAGTAACAGTAGAAGTAGTAGATAAAGCAGGTAATACTGGAAGTGATAATGAAAATGCTGGAAAATTAACTTATACAGATAATACAGCACCAGAAGTAGAAATAACAGAAGTAAGTGTAGTAGATACAAACTCTCCAGCAGATGGAAAAGCAGATGAAGTAACAATCAAAGGAACTTCAGATGAACCAAATGCACAATTTACTGTAAAAGATAAAGATGGAAATACTATTGGAACAGGAACAACAGATTCAAACGGTAACTTTGAAATTACAATCCCAACAGATAAAGTACAAGCAGGAAATCAAGTAACAGTAGAAGTAGTAGATAAAGCAGGTAATACTGGAAGTGATAATGAAAATGCTGGAAAATTAACTTATACAGATAATACAGCACCAGAAGTAGAAATAACAGAAGTAAGTGTAGTAGATACAAACTCTCCAGCAGATGGAAAAGCAGATGAAGTAACAATCAAAGGAACTTCAGATGAACCAAATGCACAATTTACTGTAAAAGATAAAGATGGAAATACTATTGGAACAGGAACAACAGATTCAAACGGTAACTTTGAAATTACAATCCCAACAGATAAAGTACAAGCAGGAAATCAAGTAACAGTAGAAGTAGTAGATAAAGCAGGTAATACTGGAAGTGATAATGAAAATGCTGGAAAATTAACTTATACAGATAATACAGCACCAGAAGTAGAAATAACAGAAGTAAGTGTAGTAGATACAAACTCTCCAGCAGATGGAAAAGCAGATGAAGTAACAATCAAAGGAACTTCAGATGAACCAAATGCACAATTTACTGTAAAAGATAAAGATGGAAATACTATTGGAACAGGAACAACAGATTCAAACGGTAACTTTGAAATTACAATCCCAACAGATAAAGTACAAGCAGGAAATCAAGTAACAGTAGAAGTAGTAGATAAAGCAGGTAATACTGGAAGTGATAATGAAAATGCTGGAAAATTAACTTATACAGATAATACAGCACCAGAAGTAGAAATAACAGAAGTAAGTGTAGTAGATACAAACTCTCCAGCAGATGGAAAAGCAGATGAAGTAACAATCAAAGGAACTTCAGATGAACCAAATGCACAATTTACTGTAAAAGATAAAGATGGAAATACTATTAGAACAGGAACAACAGATTCAAACGGTAACTTTGAAATTACAATCCCAACAGATAAAGTACAAGCAGGAAATCAAGTAACAGTAGAAGTAGTAGATAAAGCAGGTAATACTGGAAGTGATAATGAAAATGCTGGAAAATTAACTTATACAGATAATACAGCACCAGAAGTAGAAATAACAGAAGTAAGTGTAGTAGATACAAACTCTCCAGCAGATGGAAAAGCAGATGAAGTAACAATCAAAGGAACTTCAGATGAACCAAATGCACAATTTACTGTAAAAGATAAAGATGGAAATACTATTGGAACAGGAACAACAGATTCAAACGGTAACTTTGAAATTACAATCCCAACAGATAAAGTACAAGCAGGAAATCAAGTAACAGTAGAAGTAGTAGATAAAGCAGGTAATACTGGAAGTGATAATGAAAATGCTGGAAAATTAACTTATACAGATAATACAGCACCAGAAGTAGAAATAACAGAAGTAAGTGTAGTAGATACAAACTCTCCAGCAGATGGAAAAGCAGATGAAGTAACAATCAAAGGAACTTCAGATGAACCAAATGCACAATTTACTGTAAAAGATAAAGATGGAAATACTATTGGAACAGGAACAACAGATTCAAACGGTAACTTTGAAATTACAATCCCAACAGATAAAGTACAAGCAGGAAATCAAGTAACAGTAGAAGTAGTAGATAAAGCAGGTAATACTGGAAGTGATAATGAAAATGCTGGAAAATTAACTTATACAGATAATACAGCACCAGAAGTAGAAATAACAGAAGTAAGTGTAGTAGATACAAACTCTCCAGCAGATGGAAAAGCAGATGAAGTAACAATCAAAGGAACTTCAGATGAACCAAATGCACAATTTACTGTAAAAGATAAAGATGGAAATACTATTGGAACAGGAACAACAGATTCAAACGGTAACTTTGAAATTACAATCCCAACAGATAAAGTACAAGCAGGAAATCAAGTAACAGTAGAAGTAGTAGATAAAGCAGGTAATACTGGAAGTGATAATGAAAATGCTGGAAAATTAACTTATACAGATAATACAGCACCAGAAGTAGAAATAACAGAAGTAAGTGTAGTAGATACAAACTCTCCAGCAGATGGAAAAGCAGATGAAGTAACAATCAAAGGAACTTCAGATGAACCAAATGCACAATTTACTGTAAAAGATAAAGATGGAAATACTATTGGAACAGGAACAACAGATTCAAACGGTAACTTTGAAATTACAATCCCAACAGATAAAGTACAAGCAGGAAATCAAGTAACAGTAGAAGTAGTAGATAAAGCAGGTAATACTGGAAGTGATAATGAAAATGCTGGAAAATTAACTTATACAGATAATACAGCACCAGAAGTAGAAATAACAGAAGTAAGTGTAGTAGATACAAACTCTCCAGCAGATGGAAAAGCAGATGAAGTAACAATCAAAGGAACTTCAGATGAACCAAATGCACAATTTACTGTAAAAGATAAAGATGGAAATACTATTGGAACAGGAACAACAGATTCAAACGGTAACTTTGAAATTACAATCCCAACAGATAAAGTACAAGCAGGAAATCAAGTAACAGTAGAAGTAGTAGATAAAGCAGGTAATACTGGAAGTGATAATGAAAATGCTGGAAAATTAACTTATACAGATAATACAGCACCAGAAGTAGAAATAACAGAAGTAAGTGTAGTAGATACAAACTCTCCAGCAGATGGAAAAGCAGATGAAGTAACAATCAAAGGAACTTCAGATGAACCAAATGCACAATTTACTGTAAAAGATAAAGATGGAAATACTATTGGAACAGGAACAACAGATTCAAACGGTAACTTTGAAATTACAATCCCAACAGATAAAGTACAAGCAGGAAATCAAGTAACAGTAGAAGTAGTAGATAAAGCAGGTAATACTGGAAGTGATAATGAAAATGCTGGAAAATTAACTTATACAGATAATACAGCACCAGAAGTAGAAATAACTGGAAGCACGGTAACAGAATCTAGTAATGGAACAATAACAGGGGATAAAACAGTAGGAACAGTTACTATATCATTTAACAAACCATTAATTGAAGATTTAACTGTTACATTAAATAACGGTCAAAAAGTTGATTTTAAAGCTGGAGAAACAAGCAAAACTGTTGAAGTTGAAACATCAAGAGTAGATGATGCTTATAAACAAGGTGTAACAAAAGAGACTATATCAATAGTAAGCACATCAGATTCTGAAATAAACATAGTAGACAAAAAAGCAACTATTACAATAGATGACGATAATGATGGAGTTTATGTAACTGTAAGTGCAACTGCAACAACACCAAAAGTTATTGATGTAAATACTGAATTTGGTGGAACAACTGGTATAAAAATGTATGCAACTGATACTTTTGGAAATCCAAAAAATATTGCTATTGTGAAAAATACAGATCATGATGGATTTGGAGTTGAAGGAAAAACAACTGGTTCAGGTGACACAAAAGAGTTAGGTAACCTTGGAAATGGTAATAGTGAAAAAATAGTAATAGAATTTGACAAAGATGTAAATTCTTTAGATATAGCATTTGCTTGGAGAAATAATACAGAAACTGCAAGAGTTACATTTGTAGATAATGGTAAAGTTGTAGGATATGCAGAAGTTACAGGTGGTGGAGATAATACTAAAGCAAAAGTAAACTATTATAGTCCAGATGGAGAATTAATCAAATCTGTTGAAGCACAAGGTGGAACAGATAGAGTTGATTTATCATATACATTTGAATTACCAAATAAAGATGGTGGTTTAGTATCTTTTGATAAAGTTGAATTTACTGCTCCAAATCATGATGATGATTATTTGATTAATAAAATTGCATATAAAGAAGTTGTAAATCCTGATGTTACTGATATAGTAACTGAAGGTGGAAAAGTAACATTTGATATTCAAATTGATGAAAAATATCCACCTCAAGGAAAAGCAACAGCTATTGTGGAAATTGGTGGTACACAATATGAAGTTCAATTAAATGCTACAGGTAGAGGAACTTTAACTATTGATGCAAAAAGCCTAGGTGATTTATCAAAAGTAGAAGTAAAAGTAGTAGAAGTAAAAGGTGGAAATTATGAAAAAGTAAATTCAGTAACTAAAGAATTTGACTTCACTTCATCTGGTGATAATTCTACACCAAGTTCTTCTGATGATAGTATTATTACAGAAGAAGATACAGCTCATATCTTAAAAGTGACTGATTTTGGTAATGTATCTGTAAATACTAAAGAATTTAAAATTACAGAGTTACCAACGAATGGAAAACTTTATCTAATAGTTACAAAAGGTGAAACTATAATAGATAAAGATGGAAATAAAACTATAGCTACAGAAGATACAAAAGTTGAGATTTCAAAAAATCAAATTGTAACTTTAGCAGATGTTGGTGCAGGAAGAGTTGTATTTGAGCCAACTGCAAATAGCGATGCTGATGGACAGTTTAAATTCCAAGTAGGTGATGGAAAAGGTCATTTTAGTAGTGAATATACAACAACTATTGATGTAAAAGCAGTAGCTGATACTCCGGAAGTGACTATATCTATAACACAAAGTACTAATAATCCAAGTTCAGATGAAAGTGATAATAATCAAAATGGTGGAAATAATTCTTCTGATTGGTGGGGTGGATATAGTTCTAAAGAGGATATTATAGATACTTCTAGGAATTATACAAAAACAGGTGATTATAATAGTTGGAAAAATTATACAAACAATTCAGATTCAATAGAAATAAATGGAAATCAAAGTCAATGGATAAGTACTGAAGATGGAAATGATAATGTATATATATCAGGAAATAATAATGGAGGAATGAATACAGGAACAGGTGATGATAGGGTATTTATTCAAGGTAATTCAACACAACAAATTAATCTTGATGATGGAAATGATGAATTACATATAAAAGGGAATTCTTCTACAATAAATGCTGGAGCAGGTGATGATAAAATATTAATAGAAGGTGAAGCAACAAATAATATTAATCTTGGTTCAGGTAATGATGAATTACATATAAAAGGGAATTCTTCTACAATAAGTGCTGGAGATGGAAATGATAAAATAAGAATTGATGGAAATGCAAATGGTACTATTGAATTAGGAAGTGGAAATAATTATTTAGAGATTAAAGGAGATGCTTATTCTATTCAGGTAAGTCAAAATTCTGGAAATGATAGAGTTATTGTTAGTGGAAATGCAACAAACAATATTAGTTTAGGAGCAGGAGACGACTATTTAGAATTAGATGGAAAAATCCAAAATTATGTTGATGGTGGAGAAGGAAATAATGATTCAGTTTATCTAAAAGGGTATACTCTTTCTGAATATCAAGCTTTAATAGCAAATGGGAATGAATGGAGAGTTCAAAATTTTGAAAATATTAAGTTAGGAGATGGAACTATTGTTAAAGGAGATGGAAGTGTCTTTGATGATACAACAACAGTTTACAAATATGATATTTCTCTAAGTGCAGCTCTTACGGATACAGATGGAAGTGAAACTTTAAGTGTAATTATTAAAAATGTACCAGCAAGTGCAACTTTAGAAAGTAGCAAATATGAAGTATCAAAAAATAGTGATGGAAGTTATACAGTAAAAGTACCACAAGGTGAAACATCTATTTCTGATAAGCTTACTATGAAAGTACCACAAGAAGATGCAAAAAATATTAATCTTCAAATAGAAGCAAAAGCTACAGAAGCTAGAGATAATGAAGATGGACAAAACTTCAAAACAGCAACAGATAGCACTACTGATAAAACACCAACTCTTGTTGTAGGTTCTAATAAAGATAGTGTTATAAATGGTGGAGCAGGAAAAGATATTTTAATTGGTGATACAGGGGGAACTCAATTAAATGTACAAGCAGGTAAAAATTATAATATTGCTTTAGTTGTAGATACTTCAGGAAGTATGAAAGAAGCTTCTGGTTCTAAAACAGCTTGGGGAACAACAATTAGTAGAATAGATTTACTAAAAGATGCTCTTAAAAATTTAGCTGATAGTTTAAAAGGACATGATGGAAAAATAAATGTTTCGATTATAGACTTTGATACAAATGCTAAAGAACCTATCACGTTTAATGACTTAACGTCAAAAAATATTAGTGATTTAATAACAAAAATAGATGCACTAAAAGCAGAAGGTGGTACAAACTATGAAGATGCATTCTTAAAAACTACAAGTTGGTTTGATACTCAAAGTGTAACTTATGGAAAAGCACAAGGTTATGAAAATTTAACATATTTCCTAACAGATGGAGATCCAACTTTTAGTAATAGAAATACTACAAGCACAGGTACAACAACAGAATATTCTGATATGAAAGATGCTGTTGACGCATTTAAAACACTAAGTGGTCAAAGTACTGTTCATGCAATAGGTATAGGTAATGGTATAAATGAGAATTATTTAAGATTCTTTGATAATACAGATATTATAGGACAAGGAGATGTGAGTTTTGGATATTGGTTCTGGAAACAAACAGTGTCTGGTAATATTGGAAAACCTGATATTGTAAATACTGCTGAGGATTTAAAAGCAGCTTTACAAGGTGGTTCTGTATCTGAAGATATATTAGATGTTGGTTCAGATACTATAAATGGTGGAGATGGAGATGATATAATCTTTGGAGATAGCATAAATACAGATAATCTTTTATGGAATGGAAGATTTGTAGAAGGGCATGAAAATTATATGTCAAAAGGACAAGGAATAAATGCTCTTGATAAGTATTTAAGTCTTACAAAATCTGGTTATGAAGATATGACAACTTTAGAAAAAAATATGGCTAAATTTGACTATATCAAAGAACACCATAGTGATTTAAATGTAGAAGGTGATACAAGAGGTGGAGATGATATCATAAGTGGTGGAGCAGGAAGAGATATCATTTATGGTCAAGGTGGAGATGATACTATCATTACAGATTTAAATACAAATAATGGTAAAGAAGATGGTGATATTATCATAGATGGTGGAACAGGATATGATACGTTGATTTTAGAAGGAGATAATAATATTGATTTCTCTTTATTAAAAGATGCAAGCATAACAAATATAGAAGCCATTGATTTAACACAAGGTAATCATAAACTTCAAAATTTAACTTTAGATGATGTTCTAAAAATAAGTGGTGAAGATAACACTATTAAAATTTCTGGAGATGAGTTTGATAGTGTTACATTTAAAAATACTGTTGGAGACGATGGTAAAGAAAATGCTTGGTCTAAAACAGAAGGAACAGGTGTAGATAAAGGTTATGATATTTATATGAATAGTGGAGATCCAACTGTTCAAGTAAAAGTTGAACAACCTATATCAGATGGTATTACAAACTAACTTCTTAAAGCTGGGATTTTATCCCAGTTTTTTTTTAATTAAATTAATTAATAACTTTTTTAATACTTTCAACCAAATTTTTTATATCATCTTTTGTTTGTGAAAAGTGAATAGATACTCTAACCCATCCAGGACGATTTGTTCTATCAAGTTTTTCTATTCCAAGTAAATCATGCCCATAAGGTCCTGCACAAGAGCATCCTGCTCTTGTTTGAAAACCATCTTGAGAAGATATTTTATTACATAAATCATAAGGACTTAAACCTCTTATATTAAAAGAAATAATCCCTATATTTTGGGCTTCTTGATTTCCATAAATTACACAATTTGGTATTTTTTTCAGTTCATTTATCAAAAACTCTTTTAATTCATCTTTTTGTTTTTTTATAAAATCAAAACTAATTTCATTTCTTAGTTGATATGCCAATGAAGCACGAATTAGTTGTAAAATACCTGGAGTTCCCGCATCTTCTCTTGCTTCAATCTCTTTTTGGTAAAGTTGTAGATTTTTATTTACATATTCTACTGTTCCACCACCTGCAAATGTAGGAGCAATTGAAGTATCTATTAAATCTTTTCTAATAACTAATAAACCACAACTTCCAGGACCACCAAGAAGCTTGTGCGAAGACATAAACATAGCATCAAAAAGATGACAAGGTATATTCATATATGGGCTACTTGCTGCTGCATCAAAACAGATAATTGCATTGTAAGCTCTTAATATTTTTGAAATTTCTTCGTAAGGAGTTATTATTCCAGTTACATTAGAAGCAATACAAAAAGAAGCAATAATCTCTCTATTTTTATTTTTTTCTAAAATCTCTTTTAAGTGATTTAAATCAACAAGTCCATCTTTATCCAAATTTACTCTTTGAGTTTCACATAAAGCTTCTCTAAAAGAGACCTCGTTTGAATGGTGTTCATAAGGTCCTACTATAACTAAAGGAGCATTTTTTTCATCTATTTCAAAGTTAAATCTCTTTTTAGTTGCAGGAGGAATATAAAGTCCTAATAGTTCTTGAAAATGCTTTATTGCAGCAGTTGAACCACAGCCACTTGGAAGTATTGCAAAATCATCAGTCAATTCCAAATTATGAGCTAGATTAATTCGAGCTCTTTCATAATAATTTGTTGTTTTATCTGCATTAGAAGCTTCTTTTGAATGCGTATTTGCATAAGTTTCTAAAACATCGTGTATTCTATTTTCTATTTGTCTAAATCCAAGTCCTGAAGCTGTATAGTCAAAATACTCTTTTTTATTTTTTCCAATAGTGTTATATCTAATGAAATTTAATATGTCAGCATTTTTATCAAAAAAAGGACGAAAAATATCTTTATTCATAAATTTTCTCTTTAAAAATTAATAATATTTATATAGTGCATAATTTTATCTTATTCTTAATTAGCATTTGTTTTTTATCATAGGCTTATTTTATCGAATTGATTAAATTGATTTTATAAGAGCTTAATTCTCTTTTTATTATATCATTTGTAACAGGACCTAAAATAGATGGTAATTTTTCTGTTACTAAAACACCTTTTATATCATTAAGTTTTTGGTTTAATAGTGTATAAAATATCAAAATTCCTGCGCCAATTCCTGTTGGATAAGAAATATAAGTTGAACCAGAATAGTTTGTTTTTATTAAATTAGTGTATTTATTAAAAGATATTCCAATAGATTCAACATTTTTTATTTTTTTAGAATTTTGAGGATAAGAGATTTCTAAATATATATCTGCAATAGCGCAAAATTCAGCATACTTTATAGTTTTGTTTTTTATATAATCTTCTATTATTTGAGGAGATTTCATTTTTGGTATAACATCTTTAATAATACTATTAATAGAAATTTCTGAATCTTTATATCCATAACAATATTTATTTGATAAAAGATTTAGTTGATAGAGATTTTTCATCAGTTCTATCTCATTTCCTCCAACAAACATTTTAATATTTTCTATATCTTTAAAGCTTTGTTTTAAAGATATTATCTCTTCTTGAAAGACAGGATAAAGCTCTACAAAGTTCTTAAAATAAGGAAATTTATAAGTTTTTGATTTTGAAAATGGTTCAATTTTTTTTAGTTTATTTTTTTTGAAAAATAGTGGTGAATAAGATATCTCTTCAATTGCTACTTTTGGTGACCAAGAAAATATTAGTTGTTTTGACTGAATTTCTTCTAATAAATTTATCTCTATTTTACTTACTTTTGTTTCATAAGGTAAATTTGAAAGAGAATAAATTCGTTCACCTATTAAAAAGTTAGTAATTCCTGGAGATATTCCTAAATTTATCAATGCAAAAAGAGAATTTTTTTCAAACTCTTCATTTAAACTTTGTTGTTCAAACTGTAAAGATGAGATTACATTATCATTATAAATATCACTAGCCAAATCTGCATAGTTTGTTTTAAAAGCTAGTGCTAATTTCATTATAGAAAGATTATAATCAGGAATAGAAGTATTTATAAAAATTGTTGATTTTTCTAAATACTTTGTATAGTTATTGTAGTTTGTAAAAATTTCTTCGAAATCTTTTATTTCTAAAAATTCAGAGTTATTTAAAACTTCTGTATTTTTAAAAAAGTGTGATTTTGCTTTTTTTATATCTCTTACAACAAATAAAAATTTTATTTCATCGTTTGAGCTTTTTTTACTTAAATCATATAATAATCTAGCAATAACACTACAAACAGCTCCTACTCCAAAAAAAACTATTTTCACAAAAGAGCTCCACTAAACAAAAGGATTAAAGTTTGTTTTTTCTAAATCACTAGCTAAATTTTTAGCATTTATTGCTGGTACATCAAGGATAATAATAATATTACCTTTATGTGTGATTTTTATTCTTGAAGCATTGTATTTTTCAAATAAAGCTAATAAATTATCAATTGTTGAACTAGAAAATTCATTTGAACCTAGTCTACACCCAATGTAGCTTTGTCCTTCAATTTTACTTTCATTTATTCCAAATCTTGGTTTTTTTGGTGTTTTATCTTTTGAAATGATGGCACTTTTTTGTACTTTATAATCCATCATAGAGTTTAAAATATCAAAAAATCTAACATAACCTAAATCTTTAATCAGATATTCGAAACTACTTTTTTCAATATCATCTCTATCTCCAAAATCTTTATAAATATTTGCAATAGAAATAGCACATTTTACAACAGAAGAAGGAGTAATAAATCCTATATTTTTATCCAAAATATTTAAAGCAAAGATTATTTTACCTTTAGAATCTTTTGTTGCATTAAAGCTAATGTCAGGAGTAAAAGCTACATCGCATCCCTCTTCATAACCACTTATTGCAATATGTAGTTTATTTGGAAGATTTGAAAAATTTCTATTTCCTATAAAAGTATCATTTAACTTATTTGCAAGAGGTTCTACATCTAAAATTTGTGTTTTATCAATACCATTTACAGGACAAGTTAGAACTCTTCTTACTGTATGACCATTTTCAAAAAAAGTATTTAAATTTACTTCATTAAGTTCTTTGAAAATATCTGGAATATTGTTTATCTTTAGGTTTTTTAATATAACTTTTTGCTCTTTACAAAACATCAAACTGCTATTACTATATTTTTTTGAAAGTTCATTTAATGTTTTTAATTGAATTAGATTTAATTCTCCTAAGAATAAAGGAATTCTTAGTTCAAAAAATTCTTGTTTTTCATCTTGTGCATAAATTCCATACCAATTGAATCTTTCTAAATCTTCTACTGGTATTAACTCTCCAAAAATAGCATAAAAATAGATATCAGTTAAGATATCTATTGTTTTTTTTTCTTTTTTAATTTTTTCAATATTTAGATTTTGTGACATAAAAACCTTCTAAAAAATCTCTTTACATTCCCAATGTGGAAAATGTTTTCTAACAAGTGCATTAAATTCAATTTCAAAATCTGAATAGATACTATCTTTTTTGCTTTGATCTTCTGATTTATTTCTTATCATTCCTGCACCAACAGTATTATTCGTAATTCTATCAATTATAATAAAACTTCCCATAACTTTATTTTTATCATAAGAGTCAAATGCAATTACTTGTTCTAAATCAAGTTTTGCTCTTGAAATTTCATTTAAATTTAAGACATTTGCTTCACTTTGTTCTAAAGTATTAACATCTGTTTTATAATAAAAATGATCAATTGACCCAACTGTTACAGTTGTTGCTCTTTTTATAAAATATTGTTTTCCTTTTATTAAAGGTTCTTCACTCATCCAAACAATATCAACATCTAAATTACTAGCATGATCTGGTTGTTCATCGCTTTTTACGATGATATCACCTCTACTAATATCAATTTCATCATTAAGTGTAAGTGTAATTGCTTGTTGAGAATAAGCATAATCTAAATTGCCATCATAAGTAACTATCTCTTTTACAGTAGAACTTTTTCCTGAAGGTAAAACTGTAATTGCATCACCAACTTTTATAACTCCACTTGCAATCGTTCCACAAAAACCTCTAAAGTTTAAATTTGGTCTATTTACATATTGTACTGGAAATCTAAAATGAACTAAATCTCTATCTTCATCAATTTTTATTGTTTCAAGAAGATTCATTAGTGTATCACCTTTATACCAAGGTGATTTTTCACTTCTTTTTACGATATTGTCACCATTTAAAGCAGAGATTGGAATAAGTGTAATATCTTTTGTCATTCCTAATTCTTGCGCAAATTTTAAATAATCTGAGCTAATTTGATTAAATATATCTTCTTTAAAATCAACTAAATCCATTTTATTTACTGCAACTACTATATGTTTTATTCCAAGTAATTTAGTAATAAAAGAGTGTCTTCTTGTTTGTGTTTGAACACCATATCTCGCATCAATTAAAATAATTGCTAAATCAGCTGTACTTGCACCAGTTGCCATATTTCTTGTATATTGCTCATGACCTGGAGTGTCTGCAATAATAAATTTTCTTTTATCTGTTGTGAAATATCTGTAAGCAACATCAATAGTAATACCTTGTTCTCTTTCGCTTTGTAAACCATCAACTAAAAGCGCTAAATCAAATTCACCTTCTGTTGTTCCAACTTTTTTACTATCTTTTTTTATTGCTGCTAATTGGTCTTCAAAAATCATTTTTGAATCATGTAATAATCTTCCAATTAATGTAGATTTTCCATCATCAACACTTCCACAAGTGATAAATCTTAATAATTGTTTGTTTTCATGCTCTTTTAAGTAGCTTTCAATATCTGTTGCTATTTTATTTTCTAAATCTGACATCTTAAAAGTATCCTTCTATTTTTTTCTTTTCCATTGAACCAGCTGAGTCATTATCAATAACTCTTCCTTGTCTTTCACTTGTTTTTGTTAATAACATCTCTTGAATAATTTCTGGTAATGTTGTTGCCGTACTATCAACAGCACCTGTTAATGGATAACAACCAAGAGTTCTAAATCTAACCATTTCTTCTTTTATTACATCATCTGGGCCAATTGGCATTCTATCATCATCAACCATGATTTTTACACCATCTTTTTCAAGAACAGGTCTTTTTGCTGCAAAATATAATGGAACAATTGGAATTTGCTCTAAATAGATATATTGCCAAATATCAAGTTCTGTCCAGTTTGAAATAGGGAAAACTCTTATACTTTCATCTTTATGAACTCTACCATTGTAGATATTCCAAAGTTCAGGTCTTTGATTTTTTGGATCCCATCTGTGATTTTTATCTCTAAAAGAGTAGATTCTCTCTTTTGCTCTTGATTTTTCTTCATCACGTCTAGCTCCACCAAAAACAGCATCAAATTTGTATTTATTTAATGCTTGTTTTAAACCTTGAGTTTTCATAATATCTGTATGAACTGCACTTCCATGAGTGAAAGGGCTAATATTCATAGCAACACCTTCAGGATTTGTATGAACTAATAGTTCAAATCCTTCTTCTTTTGCTCTTTGGTCTCTAAAAGCAATCATCTCTTTAAATTTCCATAAAGTATCCACATGAAGTAATGGAAATGGTAATTTTGCAGGTGCAAAAGCTTTAAGTGCAAGATGCAACATAACAGCTGAGTCTTTTCCAACTGAATACATCATAACTGGATTACTAAATTCTGCAACAACTTCTCTAATAATATGAATTGATTCTGCTTCAAGTTGTTTTAGATGAGTTAATCTTTCCGTACTTATCATTTTTTTATTTTCTCCATTATTTTTTATGTAAACCACACTCTTTGTGTTCAGGGTTTTCCCACCACCATCGTCCTGCTCTTATATCTTCACCATCCTTAATGGCTCTGGTACAGGGTGCACATCCAATACTTGGGAATCCTTGATCATGAAGTTTATTATATGGGACTTTGTTTGTTTTTATATAATCCCAAACATCTTCTTGGCTCCAATTGATTAAAGGATTAACTTTTATAACATTAAAGTTTTCATCCCATTCAACTAAAGGCATATCTGTTCTTGTAACACTTTGAGAAGCTCTTAAACCTGTTACCCAAACTTCAACATCTTTTAAAGCTCTTTTTAAAGGCTCAATTTTTCTTATATTACAGCAATTTTTTCTATTTTCTATACTTTCATAGTGTCCATTTACACCTTGAGTTTTATATAATTTTTGTACATTTTCATTATCTGGAAAAAATACATCAATTTTTATACCATATTTTAAATTTGTAGCATCCATAACATCATAAGTTTCAGGATGAAGTCTTCCTGTATCAAGTGTAAAAATAGATGCATTTTTGTCTTTTTTCAATAAAATATCTGTTAATACTTGATCTTCTGCTGCTAAGCTCGAACTTAAAGCAACATTTTTAAAATTATCTAAAAAATAAGCAATTACATCTATTGTTGTTTTATTTTCAAGTTCTTTGTTAATATTTTTTAAATCTTCTTTTTTACTCATTTATTAGCCTAAATTTGATAATCATTTCCTGTTTCTTTTACTTTTCCAAAAGATAACTTATTCCAAGCTCTTTCATGAAAATAGTATAAAGCCATTTTAGTAATTACTTCAATAGAACCAATTGAAGCTGCCATTATTAAATTACCAGTTACAAAATATGAAACAATCATTGTATCAAGTGTTCCTACTGTTCTCCACGATACTGCTTTTACAACTGACCTATAAGGTTTTTCGTGCATTAATTTTCCTCAAAGAGAGATGAAGAAGAGGTCTTACTCTTCTTCGTAATTATATAATCCTGAACTTAAATATCTTTCACCTGTATCACATAAAATTGTTACTATTGTTTTACCTTTATTCTCTGGTCTTGCAGCTACTTGACTTGCTACATATGCGTTAGCCCCTGCGCTAATACCTACAAGCAACCCTTCATTTTGTGCTAATTGTCTTGATGTCTCTATTGCTGCATCATTTGACACTTGAATTATTTCATCATATATTTTTGTATTTAATATATCTGGTACAAATCCTGCTCCAATCCCTTGGATTTTATGTGGTCCTGGGTTTCCTCCACTTAGCACTGGGCTTGCTTCTGGTTCTACTGCTATTATTTTTATATTTGGGTTATGTGCTTTTAGAACTTCACCTGTCCCTGTCAATGTTCCACCTGTTCCTACAGCTGCTATAAAGATATCTATTTTTCCATCAGTATCTTTTAATATCTCTTGAGCTGTTGTCAATCTATGAATCTCTGGATTTGCTTTATTTGCAAATTGTTGAGGAATGAAAGAGTTTGGTGTTTCCTCTTTTAATTCATTTGCTTTTTCAATAGCACCTTTCATACCTTTTTCTGGTGGAGTTAAAACAAGTTTTGCTCCTAATGCTTGAAGAAGTCTTCTTCTTTCAATACTCATTGATGCTGGCATTGTAAGGATTAGTTTTATTCCTAATGCTGCACAAACTGAAGCTAGTGCTATTCCTGTATTTCCGCTTGTTGGTTCGATTACTATTGTATCTTTATTGATTAATCCTTCTTTCAAAGCTGTATTAATCATATTTGTTCCAATTCTATCTTTTACTGAATGTGTTGGGTTTAAAAATTCACATTTACCTAATACTGTCGCTCCACTTTCATTACTTGCTTGTTGCAATTGTACTAGTGGCGTATTTCCTATTAATTCTGTTATATTCTTTGCGTATCCCATCTTTTATTCCTTTTCTTATAATTTTAATTTTTAAATACTGTAATGTAAAACTTCGTTATATTTTTCTTGATATTCATCTAATTTAGATAATTTTATATCAAAAATTTTTTTCATACTATTTTTTGATTCATCAAAAAATATGTTCAAAATAGGGTTTTCAGATTTAGAATCGATAATTTTTATATCATCTTCTAAAGCTATCAAAATATCAACTATTTTTATCTCATCCGGTTTTTTGGCAAGAATATATCCGCCTCTTGCACCTCTTATACTATTTACCAAATTTGCTTTTCTTAACTTACTTAAAAGTTGTTCTAAATAGTTTTGAGGAATATTCGCATTAGCCGATATATCCTTGATTTGCATGGGAGTATCAGCTTTATGCTTACTTAACTCATACATGGCACTTAGTCCATATACCCCTTTTGTCGAAATTAGAGGCATATCTAACTACTTATCCAAAGCTTGTGTTAAATCAGCAATTAAATCAGCTGTATTTTCTAAACCAATAGAAAGTCTTACTGTTACTGGATTTACTCCAGCTTTTGCCAATTCTTCTTCACTTAATTGAGAGTGAGTTGTTGATGCTGGATGAGTAATTAATGATTTACTATCTCCGATATTTACAACAACACTAAATAGTTTTACACTATCAATAATTTTTTTAGCTTCTTCAAAAGTGCTAACTTCAAATGAAATTAATCCTGATGATTTACCATCTTTAAAATATTTTTGAGCTTTGTCATAATATTTGTCATTTTTCAATCCAGGATAACTTACACTTTTTACTTTAGGATGAGACTCTAAGAATTTTGCAATTACTAAAGCATTATCAGAGTGTTTATCAACTCTTAATGCTAAAGTTTCTAATGTTTGAATTAGTAACCAAGAATTAAGTGGTGATTGAGTTGCTCCAATATCTCTTAAAAGTGACAATCTAATTCTCAAACAAAAGTTTGGAAGTGGAACATCTGTATAAACTAATCCATGATATGACTCATCAGGTGTTGTAAAATGATAATATCTTTTTGAATTTGCTTTGAAAAATTCAGCTAAACCATCTCTTTCAACAACAATTCCACCAATAGCTGTACCTTGACCATTTGTATATTTTGAAGTTGAGTGAACTACAACATCAACTCCCCATTTGATTGGGTTAAATAAAGCTGCTGTTGCAACTGTATTATCACAAATAGTTATTACACCATGTTTTTTAGCAACTTCTACGATTTTTTCAACAGCAGGAATTGCAATTTGTGGGTTTGATAATGATTCAAAATAGATAGCTTTTGTTTTATCATCAATTAACTCTTCTAAATTTGAAGCATCATCACTTTTAAATACTTTTGTTTTTATTCCAAATCTTTTAAGTGTATAAGTTAATAAAGTAACTGAACCACCATAAAGTTTGTCTGAAATAAGAATATTATCTCCAGCTTCAGCAACATTTGCAACTGCATAAAAAGATGCAGCTTGTCCACTTGATGTACAAATCGCAGCAGCTCCACCTTCAAGTGCAGCATATCTTTGCTCTAAAACATCAGTTGTTGGATTTGTCAATCTTGTATAAATTGGTCCAAGTTCTTTTAATGCAAATAGATTTGCTGCATGTTCACTATCTCTAAATGCATAAGCAGTTGTTTGAGAAATAGGAACTGACATCTCACCATTACCTTGCTTTTTGTTATAACCTAAATGTATAGCAATAGTTTCTCTTTCCATTTTTTAATCCTTTTTAATTTAATCAACTTTAAATATGTTGAAATTATAGAATATTTTTTTTATTATGTCAAGTAATTTAATCAAAATTATATAAATATAGAATATATTTTATAAAATTATAGTTGATTAAATTTATCAATATTTACTTTTTAGTGTTAAGTATTTATTTGTTAAAATACCTAAAAATCAATACTTGGATAGATAAAGTTGATAGAAAAATATAATATATTTGATGAAATTCCTATTGATAAAAATCAAGAAATTTTTTTTGAAATTTTTAAAAATGAGAAGATAAAAATAGAAAAAATTGTTTCAAATGGACAAAAATCACCAGAGAATTTTTGGTATGAACAAGAAAAAAGTGAATATATTTTACTTCTTGAAGGTTTTGCAATTCTACAATTTGAAGATTTTGAAGTTGAACTTAAAAAAGGTGATTGCCTAAATATAAAGGCTTTTCAAAAACATAGAGTAAAATTTACAAGTTTGGATGAACCAACTATTTGGTTTGCAGTATTTTATTAAGGAAAAAAATTTGAAAATAGCAATTATTGGTTGCGGTGCAGCTGGAATTATGGCTGCAATTACAGCTAAAAGATTAAATAAAGATTTACAAATAGATATGTTTGATGCAAATAAAGGTATTGGGAAAAAGATTTTAGCTAGTGGAAATGGAAGATGCAATATCTCAAATAGCAAGATAACTTCAAAAAATTTTATAGGTGAAAATCCTGAGTTTGTAAATTTTGCTTTAAAAGAGTTTGATTTTAAAGCCTTTGAAAAATTTTGTAAAAGTATAGGACTTTTTCTTGATGTTAAAGAGAGTGGAAAAGTTTATCCTCTTTCAAATGAAGCAAAATCGGTAATAAATCTTTTGGAGTTGGCTTTAAATGAGTTAGGAGTAAATATTTATTTAGAGAGTTTTGTAAGAGATATTGAAAAAGTTGAAGATAAATTTAATATCAAACTTGATGAAAACGAATACAAAGGTTATGACAAAGTTCTAATTTCAAATGGTTTAGGTGCAGCTCCTCAACTAAATGCAAATGAGAGTGGTTTGGATTTTGCTTCAAAATTTGGACATTCAACTAATCCAACTTATCCATCACTTGTGGGACTTCAAACTGATAACAACTATAATGGAAAACTTCAAGGAGTAAAAAAAGAGTGTTTGGTAAGTTTGTTTGTAAACAACAATTTAGAGGAAGAGATATTTGGAGATGTACTTTTTACAAGTTATGGAGTTTCAGGTTTTGCAATACTTGATATTTCACAAATGGCTGTTTTAAATCTAAGCTCATATCAAGATGTAAAAATCGCTATTAACTTCTTTCCAAAACTTCCTAAAAATGATTTAGCTGACCAAATACAAAGTTTATTAAAAACTGTCCCAAATCAAAGAGTTGTAGATATCTTAACTGGGATGGTTTCAAATAAAATAGCTCCAGTAATACTTGATATTTGTAAAATCAATTTTGAAACAAAAGCAAATGAAATAAATGCAAAACAGATAAAAGCAATAGCTTATCAACTAAATCAATGGAAACTAAAAATCATAGATACTCAAGGTTTTGCCCATGCAGAAGCAAGTGGCGGAGGAGTAAGAACTGTTGAAGTTGATAATAAAACTTATGAGAGTAAGTTGGTAAGTGGTTTATATTTTGCAGGAGAAATTTTAGATATAGTTGGAAATAGGGGAGGGTATAATCTTCATTTTGCGTGGGCGAGTGGGTATCTTGTAGGAAAATCGTTAGGAGAAAAGTAATGAAACTTTATAAAATTGATAATATTTTGTTTTTTGGTGATGAATGTTTGGGTGAATTATCAGAGGAAGAGGACATAGATTTAATAGAGCTTAATTCAAGTGAATTTGGCAATAAGTTCTTGAATCTGAGAGATGAAGATATTATAGATAATATTCATGTAAATATTTATGAAGGACATATAAATTATATAAAAAAAGTTTCAAATAAAACAATAATAGAATTATCAAATAATTATCTTTTAAGCGAATGGAATTTTGAATTAACTCCAAACGCTTATGCTGATTTTATGAATAAGAATAATATAGATTCTTTCGTTGAAGATGGTTGTGTTTTTAATTCTTTAAAAAAAGAGTTAGTAGGTGAGTTGAGTATAGAAGATTGTATAAATGATTTCATATTAAAAATTAATGAACTAAATACTGAATTGGTATTAAAAAATAAAATTAATCAATCAATAAGTTTTTCACAAGAGCATTTATCGGCAGGAATATCTATACTTCAGTATTTTGGAAAATTACTACAAGAAAAATATCCAAGTGAAAAAGTTAGTGTTTCAATTAAACAAGAAGGTTTAAAAGTTACTATGAATATAGAAACTCCTGATGGTAGAAAAGAGGAAATAGAAGAATATTTAAATAGATATGGAATGGTTATAACAAATCAGATAACGCCACAAGAATTTACTTCAAATCCTATTCAAGTTTTAGAATTAGAAACTAAACTAAGAGCTGCTGAAATGGAAATAGGATTTCAAAAAAAACTTTTAGCTTTACAAGATAAAACTTATGATAAAAATATAATTTCATTAAAAGATGAGATTAAATATCTGAGAGATGAATTATCCGCTTTGAGAAATTTGAATAATGAGAATATACAAATCTTATTAAATTCTTTACTTAATAAAGATAGGATGATTAATAAATTAACAAAATCTATAAATAATAGAAATGATATTGAAACTAAACAACTGTTATTAGAATTAAAAGAAAAAGATTTAAAAGGATATGTTAGTTTAAAACAGCATATCGATAATGCAATAATTGGAGGAATAGTAAATGCTCCTTCTTGGATTCAATTTACAGTAGGAATATTATCAAAAGTTGGATGATATTGAAAGTGAGCATTTTCAAAATAGCGTAAAGAAAAATCAAATTAAATCTGTTTTTACTTATCATGATCGACTTTTTGATAAGTGAAAATTAATTTTTGTTTTGATACCTTATCTCAAAATCAATTAATGAAGAGTGAAATGTTAGAATACTATAAAGAGATATTAAACTATGTTTCCAAACTTGTAGGAGATAAGGAATCAGCAAAAGATATTGCTCAAGAAACTTTTGTAAGAGTGATGGAACTAGATTCCAATAAACAAATCAATCGTTCTTTTTTATATAAAACTGCAAGAAATATTGTAATTGATGAGCTGAGAAAAAATAAAAAATTTTCTCATGTTGAATTTTTGGAAGAGACATATTCTATTCCAAAATACGAACAACCTGATGAAATAGTAATAGAAGATAACCAATATAAAAATCTTATGAAAATAGTAAATACTTTACCATCAAGAAGTAAAGAAGCTTTTATTTTTCATGCTATTGATGGATATAGTAGAAAAGAGATAGCTGAAATTATGGGAATAAGCCAAAATGCAGTAGAAAAACATATAACAAGAGCTACTAAAAAATTACAAGAAAAATTAACAAATAAAGTAGGACAACTTGAAAGATAAAATCAAAGACAAAGCTATACATTGGGTTGCCTGTAAAAAAGAGGGTTTGACTTTCGAGCAAGAAAAAGAGTTTGAAATCTGGCTAAAAGAAGATGAAGAACATCAAAAAGCTTTTGAAGAAGCAAATCTAGTTTATAGTATTTTTCAAAATATTCCTAAAAATCACACTCAAACATTAAGTAAAAATGCTTTAAAAGAAGCAAAAAAAATCAAATTTATAGAAAAAACTGTTAAACCTTTTATTGGAATGGCTGCTATTTTATGTGGATTATTTATAGGATATAAGTTTTTTATTCCAGAATATGAAAAAGATTATAAAACACAATTTAGTAGTTTAAAACAAGAGATTTTACCTGATGGTTCAAAACTTTCAATTGATACAAAATCAAATTTACAAATAGAGTATTTCAAAGATAAAAGAAAAGTTTTTTTAGAAAATGGGCAAGTTTTATTTGAAGTTGCAAAAGACAAATCAAGACCATTTATAATAACTTCAGGAAAAACATCAATAGAAGTAGTTGGTACAAAGTTTGAAGTTAAAAATTTAGAACATATTACAACTGTTAGTGTTGAAGAAGGAGTTGTAAAAGTAAGTTTCAATAATCACACATTATTACCAAATCAAGATATTTCACTTTTAAAAAAAGGTGAAAAAATAGTAATAAGTGATTTAGGAAAGATAACTTATCTTGGAAAAACAGATATAGAAGAGATTGCTCCTTGGAGAAATGATGAACTTATTTTTAGAAAAATCACTTTAAAAGAGGCTTTTGATACTTTTTCTAGATATCAAGATTTGAAAGTTGAATTTCAAAATAAAAATTTTGAAAATAAACTTTTTAGTGGAAAGTTTAATACTCTTGAAATAGACAAATTTTTATTTGCTATCCAAAAAATCTATCCTATTAAAATAGTAAAAAGTGAAAACAAAATAACTGTAAATTAGTTATTTTGTCTCATTTTTTATATTTATACTTCAAATAATCAATAAATTTTAAAATTTGTAAAAAATAGTGTCCGATTTTGGAGTTCTATTTCGTTTTAATTAATACGAAAACAATTCTCATAATTGTAATTTAATTAAAAAGGAAAAATAAATGATGCATTTAAAGGCGAAGATTATAACTTCTGCTAGTGCAATACTACTTTGTGGTAGTTTATTTGCACAAGATGTTTATACAGTAAAAAATATGAGTTTGAAACAAGCTTTAGAAAAAATCTCAAAAGAATCAAAACTTGCATATATCGTAGATGAAAGTTTAATAAGTGGAAAAACTGCTCCAAATATAGAAAATGTTCAAGGTCTAAAAAATGCACTAAATCAAGTATTAAAAGGAAGTGGACTTGAAGCAACTATCGAAAAAGGTACTATTATCATAGAAAAAATTGTTGGTCAAGGAACAGTATTAGAAACAATTTCTGTAAATGAAGGTTATAGTAATGGAAGTGCGGAAAATGGTTATGTAACAAAAGAGATAAGTGGAGTTGGACTTTGGGATAGAAGAAGTTTACAAGATACACCTTACCAAATGAGTGTAGTTTCACAAGATATGCTTGAAAATAGTGCAAGTGGAGTTGACCAAATTTTTAAGATGAATCCTGTTGTTCAAGTTACAAGAAGTTCGACTTCTTCTCATAGTTGGAATACACCAGAAATAAATATAAGAGGTTTTAGTGCATCAGGAAATCATATTCTAGATGGAATACCTTTTTCTTGGGTAGAAGGGATTATGCCAGAAGAACTTGAGCGAATGGAAGTTTTAAATGGTTTATCAGGTTTTTTATATGGAGTTGGATATGTGGGTGGATCAACTAACTATGTAACAAAAAAGCCAACGTTAGAAAGACTTACAAATGTTACAGTAGGAACTACTGGAAATGAAGCAGCTTATGCACATATAGACTTAGGTGGAAAAATAGATGAAAAAGGAAAATTCACTTATAGACTAAATGCTTTAAAACAAGATGGTGAAACTTCTATAAAAGATCAAAATATTGATAGAGAATTAATTACAGGAGCACTAGATTGGAGAGCTACAGATAATTTAATTTTATCTTTTGATGCTTCTCATAAAAAGACAAGAATAGATAAATTGACGGCTTCATTTAGTAGTAATCAATCGATAAATAATTTAGATCCAAAACAAGGTTATGCCCCTGATTGGACTTATTCTGATGCTTCTCAAGATAGATTGGGATTCAAATCTTTATGGCAAATCAATGATAATGTTAAACTTAGAACGGGATATATTCATCTTGATCATGAAAATGATATGAATATGCCATATGTATATGATAATTATGATGGAACATATAGACTTAACTATTATAGAACATGGCCTCATACATCAACAACACAAGGAGCTTATGTTTATACTGATATTGACTTTGATACTTTTGGAGTTGAACATACTTTGACTATTGGTGGTTCAGGAAACAAAACTAAAAGTAAAAGTATAGATGGTGCATATGAATGGGATTTAGTAGGAAATTACACTTTAAATGAGTTAAATAATGCTCTAGAACCAATTTATAGAGGAAGTTCAGATAATAAAAAATATGTATCAGGACGTAATGAAAAAACAAATCTTATGATAGGTGATGATATTAGATTCAATGACCAATGGAGTGCTTTAGTTGGATTTAACTATGCAAAAACTGAAGAAAAGAATTATAATATAAATGGAGATAGAACTGGTGGATATGATGCAGATGAAGTAACTCCGAGTGTATCTTTAATTTTTAAACCATTTGAAGATTTAACAACTTATGTTACATATATGGAATCTTTGGAAAATGGATTGAAAGTTGAATGTGCAAATTGTAATAATAATGGAAGTGTTCTTGACCCTTATGTAAGTAAACAATATGAAGCTGGAGCAAAATATTCAGTGTCAGAAAATCTACTTTTAAGTTCAGCATTGTTTAGAATAGAAAAAGCAAATAGATATGATAAGGATTTACCAAGTGGAATGAAAGAGGTAACTCAAGATGGATTGGAAATTCATGAAGGTTTAGAGTTAACTGCAACAGGAAAAGTAACTGATAATTTAACAATTGTTGGTGGTGGAACAATTATGAATTTAGAAATAGATAAAGCTGCATCAAATGAAGGTAAGAAACCGACAGATACTGCTTCTAAAATGGCAAAACTTTATGCAGAGTATGATATTTCTGCAGTTAAAGGTTTAACTCTGACTGGTGGAGCATATTATACAGGAGAGTCTTATAGAGATGGTGCAAATACAGATGTTATACCTTCTTATACAGTTTATGATGGAGGACTTAGATATAAAACTAAGTTAGATAAATATCCTACAACTTTTATAATGAATGTTACAAATTTAACTGATAAAAAATACTGGAGAAGCTCAACATCTTTTGGTGAGCCAAGAAATCTTGCATTTTCTATGAAAATGGAGTTTTAAAATATGAAGAGAGTTTTCTCTCTTTATTATAAAATTAGTTCATGGGTTCTATTACCTTATGTTTCCTTTTGGTAATTATGATTAGTCTCATTTAGAGCCCATGACCTAGTTTTAAAAAGTATTAGACTAATTAATTTATTTTTTCATTCCCGCCAAAAACACTATATAAATTTACTCTATTTGTTAGTTCTAAAGAATAGTTATTTATAAGAGTTTGTTGAGCATTTATAAGTGTTCTTTGAGAAGTTAAAACATTTAAAAAAGAACCAATACCTATTTTATACGAATTCAAAGATATCTCATAACTTTTTGATACAGCTTCAACTAACTCTTTTTGTTTTTGAATTTGCTCATTTATAGTTTTTCTAATAACTAAAGTATCATTTACTTCTTTAAATGCAGTTTGTATAGATTTTTCATATTCTTGTAAGGCAATATCTCTTTGTGCATAAGTGTAATCTAAATTTGCCATATTTTCTCCACCACTAAAGATTGGAATAGATATATTTGGAGAAAAACTCCATACATTTTGAGCATTTCCATTAAATAAATCACTTAAACTTCGACTTGCTATTCCACTATTTGCAGTTAAAGAAATAGTAGGGAAAAACGCAGCTCTTGCTGCTCCTATATTTGCATTTTTTGATTTTAGATTATATTCTGCTTGCATTATATCAGGACGTCCTAATAAAATATTTGATGAAATAGCTGGTTTTACTAACATTAGCCAACTTGTATGAGTTTCAAAACTTTTAGGTAATAAATCATCGTTTAATGGCTGAGCAACTATAAGTTCAAGTGCATTTTTATCTTGTTCTACTGAATTTGAGTATGAAATAACACTAATTTGTGCTTCATTTAAAGAGGCTTTTGCATCAAATACATCTGTTTTTGAAACAACACCAGCTAAATATCTTTTTTGTGTAAGTTCATAAACCTTTTCAAGATTTTTTACCGTTTCAGTAGCAAGTTTTAGCTGTTCTTGATGAATTGCTAAAGTTATCCAAGCAGTTATTGTTTCAGATATTAAACTAATTTTTGTTGCGTTTGCTGCGTATTGAGTAGAAAGAAAACTATCCAAAGCACTTTGACTTAAACTTCTTACTTTTCCAAATAAATCTATTTCGTAAGATGCACTTATATTTGCGGAATAGTTATGTGAAATAGAAGTGCTATTTTCTGAGTTCATACTTTTTGAGTGTGTTGCACTTCCTTTTGCATCAAAAGTTGGAAAGTTATCTGCTCTTGCAATTCTATAAGTTGCACGTGCAGATTCTATATTTAAAAGTGCAATTTTTAAATCCTTATTATTTTCAAGTGCTAAACTTACAACTTTTTTTAATGTTTCGTCTTGTACAAAGTTTTCCCAATTTGGTTTTACTAAAGATAGATCATCTGAACTATTTTCTACTGAATTATTTTTAAAAGTTTGAGGAATAACATTTGAATCAAGTGTTTCTAAGTTAGGAGTTAAAGTACAACCACTAAATAAAATAGTCGTTAGGATTATAGAGATATTTATTTTATTCATGAGTATTCTCTTTTTTTGAAAAAATATTTTTTATTAAAACAAAAAATAGTGGTACGAAAAATATAGCTAGGATTGTAGCAGTTATTGTTCCTCCAATGATTCCTGTTCCAATAGAAATCCTACTATTTGCTCCTGCTCCTGTTGATATTGCAAGAGGAATAATACCTGCAATAAACGCTAATGAAGTCATAACAATAGGTCTTAGTCTCAAAGTTGCTCCCTTTATGGCAGCTTCTATCAAGGGAACACCTTTTTTATATAAAGTATCAACAAACTCTACAATCAAAATAGCATTTTTTGCAACTAATCCAATAGTTGTTAAAAGTGCAACTTGAAAATATACATCATTGTCTAAACCTCTAAAATAAACAGCTAATACTGCTCCAACAACTCCTAAAGGAATGACCATCAAAATAGAAAAAGGAACTGACCAACTTTCATAAAGTGCAGCAAGACATAAAAATATTACTAAAATAGATATTGCATATAATATTCCAGCTTGTCCTGAAGATAGCCTTTCTTGATAAGAAGCTCCACTCCAAGCGTGCATTGTTCCAGATGCTTGAGAATCAGCAATTTTATCCATTTCATCCATAGCAACTCCAGAACTAACTCCAAGTGCTGCTGAACCTTCTAACTCATAAGATGCAAAACCATTATAGCGAGTAAGCTCTGTAGGACCATATTCCCATGAAGTAGTAGCAAACTCTCTAAAAGATGTCATCGTACCATTTGAGTTTTTAACTTTCCAAGTATATAAATCTTCAGGTTTTGATCTATAAGGAGCTTCACCTTGGATATATACCCTTTTTACTCTTGAACGGTCTATAAAGTCATTTACATAAATACCACCCCAAGCAGCGCTTAAAGTACTATCAATATCTTTTATAGATAATCCTAATGAAAATGCTTTTTCCATATCATAAACTATTTTTAATTGAGGAGTATCTTCAGAATCATCAGAACGAATTGAGCTGATTTTTTCATTTTGTTCTGCTTGTTCTAAAACTTTATCTTTTACTTGGGCTAATTTTTCTCTAGTTGTTCCAGCATCTGCTTGAAGTTGGAAAGTAAATCCATCTGTTGCACCCAATCCTTGAACTACAGGAGGACTCATCGTAAATATTTTTGCATCTCTAATAAAATAAGGTGAATTTGGATTTGAAAATGTCTTAGATGCTCTTTGTGCTATAACTTCAGAAGTATTTTCATAACCACTTCTTAAATCCCAACTTTTTAGTGAAACATATGCCATACCAGAATTTTGACTACTAATTCCTGAGATAGTAAATACACTATTTACATTATTTTTTTCTTCTGTTAAAAAATAATTTTTTATATTCTCTGCAATATCAACCGTTCTTGAACTAACTGCTCCAACAGGTAAAGTGTATCGTACCATTAGACTTCCTTGGTCTTCTTTTGGTAAAAAACTTGTAGGAAGTTTCATAAAAAAGACAGCTAATATTCCAATAATTAAAATATAAATAAACATATATTTTTTGGGTGATTCTAAAATTTTATGTAATATATTTTTATATCTTTTTGTGAGTTCTTCAAATTTTTTTGTAAACCAATAAATAAAACCTTTTTTGTTACTCTCTTCTTGTTCTTTATGTGGTTTTAAAATAGTTGCACAAAGTGCAGGAGTTAAAGTTAAAGCGACAACAACAGAAAGAACCATTGATGAAATAATTGTAATAGAAAATTGTCTATAAATAACTCCTGTTGAACCACTAAAAAATGCCATTGGTAAAAATACAACAGAAAGTACAGTTGCCACTCCAATTAACGCACTTGTTATTTCCTGCATTGAAAGGATAGTTGCTTCTTTTGGTGAAAGATTATTTTCACTCATATTTCTTTCAACATTTTCAACAACTACGATAGCATCATCAACTAAAAGTCCAATGGATAAAACCATTCCAAACATAGTAAGAGTATTTATTGAATATCCTAAGATATTTAAAATACCAAAAGTTCCTAAAATTACAACTGGAACTGCAATTGCAGGAATAAGTGTAGCTCTATAATTTTTTAAGAAAATATACATAACAGCAATAACTAATAAAATGGCTTCAAAAAGCGTTTTAACAACTTCTTTTATTGAAGCTTTGATGAATAAAGTTGAATCTCTTGGATAATCTATTTTATAACCTTCAGGAAGTGAAGCTTCTGATTTTGCTAAAAAATCTTTAATTGCATTTGCAGTTTTTACAGCATTTGCTCCACTTGCAAGTTGTATTGCAATTCCTGAAGATGGATATCCATTTAAACTTGTAACAACATTATATGATTGTGAACCAATTTCAACTTTTGCTACATCTTTTATTTTTACAAATGAGCCATCAACATTGCTTTTTACTATAATATTTTCAAACTCTTGAACAACTTTGAATTTTGATCTAGCAGTTACTATAACAGAGAGTTGTTGATTTTCTAAAGTTGGTAAAGCACCTAAACTTCCGGCACTAGCTTGTGAGTTTTGAGCATTTATTGCTGATTGGATATCTGATGGCATAAGGTTATAAGATTCTAATTTTATTGGGTCTAACCAAATACGCATAGCATATTGACCACCATAAACTTGGACTTCTCCAACTCCATCAATTCTTGCAATACTATCTTGTAAATTACTTACTAAATAATCAGCAATATCAATTTTTTGTGCTTTTCTAGTTTCATCATATACAGAAGCTAATAATAAAAAATCTGTTTGAGATTTTACAACTCTAACACCTTGTCTTTGTACATCTTCTGGAAGTCTTGAAAGAATAGCTGAAACTTTGTTTTGCACTTGAACTTGTGCAGTATCTGGGTCTGTTCCTTGTTGAAAAGTTACACTTATTCTTGCATTTCCTGTTGATGAACTTGATGATGAAAAATATATCATTCCATCAAGTCCTGTTAGTTGCTGTTCTATTATTTGTGTAACACTATTTTCAACTGTTTCAGCAGAAGCACCTGTATAAGTTGTAGAAATATTTATCTGTGGAGGTGCAATATCAGGATATTGTTCTACTGGAAGAGTATAAAGTGATACTGTTCCTGCAATCATAATAACTAAAGAGATAACCCAAGCAAAAATTGGACGATTAACAAAAAATTTAGCAATCATTTATCAATCTTTTTTTAAATATTTTGAAGTTACATCAATAGGTTTTACAATAGATTTTGGATTGATTTTATTTAATCCTTCGATTATGATTTTATCATTTGATGTAATTCCAGAAGTTACAAGCCAATAATTTTCAATAGCTCTATCTATTATAATTTGTTGTTTTTTTGTAGAGTTATCTTCATTTACAATTGTAATAATAGGATTTGCTTTTGAGTCTCTTGATACAGCTTGTTGAGGTAATAAAAATGCTTTTGAATCAACTGCACTTTGAATAGTTGCTCTTACAAACATTCCTGATAATAACAATCCTTCATTATTTGGAAATTCTGCTCTTAAAGTTACAGTTCCAGTATTTTCATCTACATTTATCTCTTGAAGTTGTAAAATGCCTTTGTATGGATAAATTGAATTATCACTTAAAGTTAAAGTAACTTCAGCATTTCCTTTTTTTATATTTTCTTTACTAAGAAGTTTTTTTAAAGCTAAGAGTTCATTTTGTGATTGGTTTAAATCAACATAAACATTTGAGTTATCTCTTATTGTTGTTAATGCATCTGCTTGATTTGCTGATACTAAAGCACCTTTTGTTACACTTGAAATACCAATATAACCTGAAATAGGCGCTTTTATTTCAGTTCTTTCTAAATCAATTTTTGCACTTTCAAGTGCCGCAATCTTTTCTTCAACTAAAGCTTTTGCTTGTAAATAGTTAGCTTTTGCATCATCTGTTTCTTGTTGTGAAATACCATCAACTTTTAATAATTCTTCATATCTTTGACTTTTTAGTTGAGCTGTTTGTAAGTTGGCTTTTGCACTCTCTAAAGATGCTTTTGCTTGATTAAAAGTTGCTTTATAAGTCGCTTCATCAATTTTATATAAAATATCACCTTGTTTTACAAAAGTTCCTTCTACAAATAACCTATCTTTTATAATTCCACTAATTTGTGGTCTTACTTCTGATACAAGTTTTGCTTTTACTCGTCCTGATAAATTTTGTTGTAAAGCGACAGTTTGTTCTTTTAAAGTAATAGTTCCAACTTCAATTTGTTGAGTTTTAAAATCATTTGATTTGTTATCACAGCCTAAGAATAATAAAGAAAATAGTGTAAAAATAAGAAGTTTTGATTGATTTAGCACACAATATCCCGAATAATAAATTTCAGAAATTGTAATCTATTATTATTAATAATATCTTAATAACTTTTATTCATAAAAGGCTATAACTTTATCTCTTCCTTCTTCTTTTGCTTGATATAAAGCTTTATCAGCATTTAAAATAATATCATCAACATTTTTAATGTGTTTAGAAAATGTTGCAACTCCTAAACTTATAGTGACTGTATTTGGATAAGTTGTGAATTTATGGAGTTTTATAGCTGCATTTATATGAGAAGCAACTTTTATAGCATCTTCTATTTTTGTTTCAGGGCAAATAACAAGAAACTCTTCTCCTCCCCATCTTCCTAAAATATCAACATTTCTAATATTTTTGCTTAGAACTTGCGCACTTTCTATTAATACTTCATCACCAATTTGATGTCCAAAATTGTCATTTACTTTTTTGAAATAATCAATATCTAATAAAATAATTGAAAAGTTTGTATTATATCTTTGACTTCTATTTATTTCATCTTGTAATGATTTATCTAATTTTACGCGATTATATAATTTTGTTAAGTTATCTGTAATAGACAATTTTAATAACTCTTCATTTTTAGCTAAAAGTTCTTCTGTTCTTTGTTTAACTTTATCTTCCAATGAATTTTGATAACTATTTATAGATTGAGCCATATTTTCAAAAGAAGCAGACAATAAAGCTATTTCAAGTATTGGACTTTCAATTTGAGAAACATCATTATATTTTCTATTTTTTATCTTTATACTTTGTTTAACTAAATTATAAATAGGTTTTATTATGATGCCAGATAAATATATCATTATTGGAAACATTAAAAAAGCAATTATTATAAAAGTAAGTAGCAATTTAAATGTTTGAGACAAATAAGGTTCAGTAATTTTTTCATAATCTGCAAAAATCACAATATATTCTTGTTTATTAAGTGTGTCAAGTTGTACTATTTTTGTAATATACTCTTTTTTATTTATATCAACAACTTTTAACTCTTTATAATCATTTATATTTTTATTTTTTTCAAAAAACTTTTCAAATAAAGAGTTATCTTTATTTGAAGAAGATAGAACTAAACCATCTTCTTGAAAAATAACCACATTTATAAAATCTTGATTTATATGTTTTTTATAAAGAGTTGTAAAATCCTGAGTTAATACATCAATACCAACTACATTTTTGCTTTTTTTTACATCTTTTGCATAAGTAATACCTACATTATTTATGTGAGAATATCTATATGGAGGAGTTTTTATTGTATTTTCATTTAAAATAGCAGATTTATACCAAGGTCTATTTCTTGGATCATAACTATTGTCTTCAATTTTTGAAGAAGTTAAATTTAAGTCTTCATCAAATAAAAGTAGTTCTCTTTTATTTGGAGTTTGAGCTGAAATTTTTATAAGTAACCATCTATCTATATTTTTTGTTTTATATGTAGTTTTTAGAAGTTCATTAACATCTAAATTGATTATTTCATAAAAACTTCCATCGCTATAACCTGTATAAACAGAGTATAAATGAGGATGCGATTTCAAGACATTTATATAAAGGTTGAAATGGTCTTTTTCATTCATCAAACTTAACATATTTACAATATTAATATTTAGATTTTCGTTATCTTTAATAGTTGTTTGTATATTTTGAACTAATCCATTTAATTGTAAATCTATGCTTTCAATAGATATTTTTTTACTAAAATAAAGAAGTTGAGAACTCAATACTATAATCAATATAGTTAATATAAATGAAAATAATGATAAAATAGTACTTTTTAAACTCAACTCTTTTTTTAAAATCTTACTAATAAGTTTGTCCACAAATAATCCTAAATAAATAATTTTATAATTAAAATGGCGGATTATAGCTAAAAGATAGTTTGAAATATTTTAAAAAATAAACATAAAGGAATGATATGAAAAATAATAAATTAAAGGAACTAATCCAATCACAATATAACGTGAATGTGGCATTTTATATACATTTAAAAGAATATAATAATAAAGTTAGAGAGGACTTAGAAAAAAGAATTAGTGAAGTTTTTTTCTTCTCAAAAGGTGTAGATTGGAAATTTGATAGTTTTGGAATAGAAAAAGCAGGGGAGAGAAAAACTGATATTTTGGGATATTTTATTTTTAGAAGTGTTGAAGTAGAAAAATTGAAAAAGTTATTCTTAGAAGAATTTAAATCTTATGATAATGCTTTAAAAATAAGTTGTTCAATAGCAAAATATGAAAAAACACAAGAGGATTTTTTTGAATTAGATGTATAAAATACATCTAATTTGTTTTATAGGTTCTTATAATAAAATAACTAATGATAGAAATGAGTGTAATACTCACAGAAATAACTAAAAATCCATTATCGCTAAAATTTAGTGCAATAGAAGATATCAAAGCACCAAGCCCAAATTGTAATACTCCAATAACACCAGAAGCAACACCTGCATTTTTAGAAAAATGTTCAATAGCAAGTGCCATACAATTACCAAAAATAAATGCCATCATACTCATATAAGATGCTAAAATAAACATAGTCATTATTAAAGTTAAATCTTTATGAACAAATATAAATATTAAACCAACTAACACTTGTATTAAAATGGCTGTTTTTATTATAGTAAGAGCATAATATTTTTTTAGCAGATTTACATTTACCTTTATCATAAATATTAATATAACAAAATTTATACCAAAGAATATTGGGAAATAATCAGTTGATATTTTAAAATATTCAATATAGATGAAAGATGTTTTAGAAATAATGATAAAAAATCCACCAAAACTTAAGGCTAAAACTATCATAGCTTTCATTGCTAATTTATGCGTTAAAACTATTTTATAAGATTCAAATACAGATTGTTTTATGTATGTAAAACTTTCTGGTAAATCTTTATATACAAAAAATGTAACAATTAGTGCATATATTGTTAAAAAGATAAATACACCTTCCCATGGAAAAAAATGGATAATTGCTGCACCAAAAACAGGAGCTAAAAGTGGAGCTAAACTTCTTACCATTCCAATAAGAGAGAATACTTTTGCAGCTTCTTGCCCTTTAAATCTATCTCTAACAGATGCACTAGCATTTACAACTGTAATTCCACCAAAAAATGCTTCAAAAAATCTATAAAGCCATAATTCATAAACAGTTGAACTAAAAATTATTAAGAAACTAAAAAAAGCATATCCTAAAAGCCCAAGAATAGAACCAAATCTTCTTCCATATCTATCAGAGATTGGTCCTCCAAAAATTTGTCCAATAGAAAATCCTATTAAAAAAATTGATAAAGATAGTTCAATTTTATGAATATCTACTTCAAAGTATTTTGCTATTTCTGGAATTGATGGTATGTAAGTATCAACTCCCATTGGTGCAACTGATGATAGAACCGAGATTAAAATTATGAGATATATGTGGTTAATTGATTTTTTAATAGTGTATCCTTTTGAAAATTCTAGTATAAATTATAATTATTATTATGGATATGAGTAGTAATGTAACTTTATAATATAAAAATAATTATTTTCTTATAAAAAATAAATATCCAGAATAAATATTTATTATAATAAAACTTACCAAAAAATAAAGGATACTTATGAAGAAAATGGTTATATTTGCATTGCCTATTTTAGGTGCTATCATGTTTAGTGGTTGTGCTACTATTTTAGGAGGGGGAAATCAACAAACTATTAGTATAAATTCTGACAAGCCTATGAAAGGTAAATTAGTTTATGAAGATGGTAAAGGAGAACAATATTTTACAACTCCAGCTACAGTAAATGTTGATAGAAGAAGTAAAGATATTATTTTATCAAGTGATAATGATGAGTTCTCTACAAAAACTCAAAACTCAAATGTTAATGGTTGGTTTTGGGGAAATATTTTAATTGGTGGTTTATTAGGTTCAACTACAGATATGGCAGGTGGTGCTGCTTGGAAGTATGATGAAACTGTAAATCTTTCAAGTAAATAAATGATTAGAAGATTTTTTCTTCTAATCGTTACTCTTTTTTCTTTTCTATATTCTTCTGATTTAAAAGTTATTTCATCTGCAAATAAATTAAAACTATATGAAAAAAATGAGTGGAAATCTTTACTTCATTTTAAAGATGAACTTAATATAAAAGATAATAATTTTATATTAAGCATTAATAATTTTTCTCTAAAAAATGAAATGGAACAAACTATAAAAGGTTTTTTTGAACCTCAGTCTAATTATGAAAATGTTAATCAACATTTTCAATGTAAATTTCCTGCAAGATTTTTATTTATTAAAAAAGAATTAGATTTAAAAGATGATATTTTCCCAAAAATTGATTGTTTTGAATTTGAAGAATATAAAAAGAAAGCACCTTCTGATAAAATTTATATGGTTTATGCTTCTGAAAATGTAAAAAATCCATCAAGCATGATGGGACATACTTTTTTAAAATTTGAAGGTAAAAATGAACAAAATGAAATAAAAGCACATTCTATATCTTTTTATACAACAATAAATACGATAAATTTGTTTGAATTATTTTATGAAAACTTTATATCTGGAATGGAAGGAACATTTGTATTAAGACCATATAAAGAGACTTTAGACAGATACATAAAAGATGAAAAAAGAAATGTTTGGGAATATGAATTAAATCTAAACAGTTATCAGCAAAAATTATTGTCTTATCATATATGGGAATTAAAAGATGTTGATATGAAATACTTTTTTACAAAATATAATTGTTCAACAGTACTCTTTTATACTTTAAGTTTAGTAAATCCAAAGATTTATAATGATGAAAAATTATGGGTAACACCACTTGATATTACTAAATATCTTTATAAATATGACTTAATAAAATCTAGTCAATTAATAGCAAGTGATGGCTGGATGAATAGAATGCTAAAAGAAAACTTTGATCAAAATAATACAGAGATTAAAAGTGGGTATTATGATATTTCAGCTTATAAATCACCAAATAAGATTCCAGATGAAAGACAGATTAGATTTTCTTATAAAAAAGTTGATGATGAAAAATATGCAAAAATTTCTTTTTTACCCGCATCTCATTTATTAAGTGATGATAACAGGGAATATTTTGGAGAAAGTGAACTAAAAATAGCATACTTATCTCTTTTAGGAAATAAAAATAAACTTAGTATTGATGAATTCACACTATATGGTATGAAATCTTTATTACCTTATCAAAGTTTAGCAAAAGATTTGTCTTATGAATTTGAAATGACATTTAAAAAAGATTTTGATACAAAAATGAATTATGTAAATAATACCAGAATTGATGGTGGAGTTGGATATGATTTTAAATTGAGTTATGATATGGATATTTATTTTTTATTAAATACTGGACTTAATCATAATAAAGAAGATAAACTTAAATTAATAGTTAATCCTAAAATGGGTTTAATTATTTATGAAATATTGAATATGAAAAGCATATTGAATTATGAAAAATTTTATTTAGAGACAAATAGAGTATATGATAAATATTCCTTATCACAAGATATATTTTTTAGTAAAAATAAGAAAATATATTTTGATTTACAAAGATATGAATCAGAAAAAGATAAAACAAATTTAGAAATAGGAGTATCTTTTAATTTTTAAAAATTTACTAAAAGAGAAAAACTCTTTTAGTAAACAAGAAAATGGTTATTTAACCATATTTCCTAACATCCATAAATCTTTTTCAAATTTTGCAACTTTTTCATCGGCAAAAGCTTCAGTTCCTTTATCGCCTTCTTTAGCTGCTGATTCACTTAATTTTTTGAATGCTTTTAATAAATATTCAAAATCAGTAATAATCTTTTCTACAATCTCTTTTGATTTAAAGCTATCTTTTGTTTCAGTTTCTATTTTAGTAGCTTTTGCTAATTCATCAATAGTTAAATAAGGTTTATCTCCTAATATGATAACTCTTTCTGCCATATCATCATATAGTTCTGACATTTGGTTATAAACACCTTCTGTGTAGCTATGAACTGGGTGAAAATCCATACCTTTTACATTCCAATGAAAATTATGAATTTTCACATATAACGCATGAGCGTCAGCTTGAATTTGTTTTAGTTGTTTTATAACATTTGACATAGTAAATCCTTTTTATAAATTTACAAATTATTATAACAGAAAATAGTTATTTGTCAATAAAACAATAATAAATATTAGATAATAAATATTATTTTATAATATTTAAAATTTCTAAAGGATGGTTTACTATAAAATCTGCTCCAAATTCTTTTAACTCTTTTTCATCTCTAAATCCCCATAAAACACCGATAGCTTTCATTTTTGCATTTTTTGCTGTTTGCATATCAACTTTTGTATCACCAATAAAGTAAATTTCTTCACAAGGGATATTCAAAGCTTTTGCGATATTTATAGCTGCAATTGGATGTGGTTTTTTGGGAATATCAACTTTTTGTCCATGAATCTCTTTAAAATCATAATCTTTAAAAAAATGATTTACATAAGAAACTGTAAATTCATGTGGTTTATTAGATAAAACAGCTAGATTACAATTTAATTTTTTTAATTCGTTTAACAAATCATAAATTCCATCATAAGGAAGAGTTTTTAAGTGCAATTTACAATCATATTCAACTTTAAATCTTTTTATAACTTCATCTTTTATCTCTTGTGAATGATTTCCTAAAGCATTTTCTACTAAAACATCAACACCACTACCAACAAAATATTTATAATCTTCTATTTTGTGTATTGGAAGATTTAAACTTTCCAAAACTTTATTCATACTAACAGCTATATCTTCTATAGAATCTAAAAGTGTTCCATCTAAATCAAAAATTAGTGTTTTTTTACCATCTACCACTAGCTCCTCCTCCGCCAAAACTTCCTCCTCCACCTGAGAATCCACCACTTGTTGAAGAATCGAAACTACCAAATGATGATGAATTTTTTGAACTATTTATATATTCAATTTTTGAAAGTTTATCAAAATCTACTTTTTTTATGTTTATATAATTAAAAATAAATACAACGACAAAAATAATAAGCGCAAGAACTAGACTATAAGAGACAAAAGATTGAGAAGCTACATAAGTAAAAAATGCAAAAAATGATGATGACATTGAAGAGTTTGTAATTTTATATAAAACTTGATTTCTCAATTTTCTTGAAATACCATTCATTAACATAGAAACAAAAATTAAAGTAAAAAATCCTAAATGTACAGTTACATTAAAAAATGAACTAAAATCAGTATTTTTTGGTTTTGCAACATATTCGCCTTGTGTAGCTTTTATTATTTCATTTACAGCTTTTAAAATACCTAGTTCATATTGACTTGCTTTAAAATTGGGTTTTATAGTGTAGTTTATTATCTCATGAGATATTTTATCTGTTAGTGCACCTTCAAGACCATATCCAACTTCAATTCTTATCTCTCTTTCTTTCATAGAAACTACAAGCAAAACACCATTATTTTTATCTTTTTGCCCAATACCCCAGAAACGACCTAATTGATAAGAAAATTCTTCAATAGAATAACCATTTAAAGAATTAAGAATTACTACAACAATTTGATTTGAACTTTTATTCTCTTCATTTTTTAAAATATTATTGATATCTTTTTTTACTTCAGGTGATAGTAAATTTGCTTCATCAATTACTCTTCCTTCAAGTTTTGGAAAATACTGCGAAATATCTGCATTTAAGAAATTAAGAATTAATAGTAAGAAAATTATAATTTTTTTCATTTTAACTCGATTACTTCATTTGGAAGTTCATTTGTATCATTTTCTAAAATTGGAAAATGTTGAATTAATATTGCTTTTGAAGCTTTTAATGCTTTTAAATAACCAGTCAAAAAATCTTCATTTTTAATATCATATGTAAATTCTGAGATAACTTGATGCCAAAATTCATTTGGGATTTTTTTTGATATTTCACTATCAGTAATAATTTCAACATATTTTTCATCTAAACTTACGAAAAACATAATAGCTTGTTTTGTTTTTGTTCTGTTTAGTCCTAGATTATAAAACTGTTTTTTTGCATAAAGAGATGCTATTTTATCTTTATAAAATCTAGGAAGCAGTTTCATAAATAGATTATGAAATGTTTGGAAAAAAAGGTTCATTCCTATAAAAATTACGATTTGATATTGAATTAATTCTAAAACATATAAATCATCTTTAATAAAAAACAGCAAAAAAGAGATTAAAAAAACAGATGATATAGAAAACATCAACATAACACTTTTATAATTTGAACTTTTTTGTGTTATAACTGTTATAAGTTCAGCTGAGGTTAATTTTTCAAGATTTTCTATCTCTTTTGAGATTAACTCTTTTTCTTTATTTGTTAAAATCATTAAAATTTTACTTTTGGAGCATCTTGCTCTGTTGGACTTGCAGTAAAAGTCTCTTTTATTTTAGCTTCAGGATGAGCAATCGCTGCTACAAATTTTCCTGGCATTGTTCTAAGTTCTAAATTGTAAAGTTTTACAGCTTCAATAAAATCTCGTCTAGCAACTGAAATTCTATTTTCAGTTCCTTCAAGTTGTGATTGTAAACTTAAAAAATTTTCATTTGCTTTTAATTCAGGATATTTTTCAACTACAACCATAAGTTTTGATAAGGCACTTGTTAAATTTGATTGTGCATTTTCAAATTGTTGTAAAAGTTCAGGATTATTTAGTGTATTTTCATTTAAAGTAATTTGTGAAACTTTACTTCTAGCTTCTGTAACTTCTACTAAAGTATTTTTTTCATGATTTGCATATGCTTTTACTGTTTCAACTAAATTTGGAATTAAATTAGCTCGTCTTTTATATTGATTTTGAACTTGAGACCATTTTTCTTTAACATTTTCATCAAGTTTTGGAATATTGTTATAATTCGTAACAGTTAAATATATAATAGCTAGCAAGATAAGCCCTAAAACAAGGGATATTTTTCTCATAGTGTAACCTTTCGTTAATGTCAACTTATAATATTTAAAATAATATTAAGATTATCTAAACTAAATCTATTAATGTGGTTATAATGTTAAAGATTTCGCAAATTAATTATAAAGTGTAGATTATATACATAATATATTTTTTTGAGAATAATATTAGTATAAATTAAGACAAATTAACTATATGTTGAATATCATTATTCATATATTTTATAAAATACAAGATGGAGTAAAACAAAATGAACGCATCAGAATTATTTATTAAAGCGTTAGAAAACGAAGGTGTTGAGTATATTTTTGGAATTCCTGGAGAAGAAAATCTTGATTTTCTTGATGCTCTTAGAGAATCAAAAATTAAATTAATTTTAACAAGACATGAGCAAGGTGCAGGCTTTATGGCTGCAACTTATGGAAGATTAACTGGAAAAGTTGGAGTATGTTTATCAACTCTAGGCCCTGGTGCAACTAACTTTGCAACAAGTGCTGCTTATGCACAACTTGGTGGAATGCCTATGATGATGATTACAGGTCAAAAACCAATCAAAAAATCTAAACAAGGTAGATTCCAAATCATTGATATCGTAAGAATGATGAGACCAATGACTAAGTATACTAAACAAGTTGTAAATGGAAATAACATTCCATCTATGGTTAGAGAAGCATTTAAAATTGCAACTACTGAAAGACCAGGTGCAGTTCATATTGAATTACCAGAAGATATTGCAGCTGAAGAAGTAGAATTTAATATCTATCCAGTACAATCTTTCAAATATGCAGTAGCTGTTGATGATGTAATTGCTGATGCTGTATCTATGATTGAAAAAGCAAAAAGACCATTATTATTAATTGGTGCTGGAGCAAATAGAACAAGAATTGGAAATGCATTAACTGATTTTGTAAACAAAACAGGAATTCCTTTCTTCTCTACGCAAATGGGTAAAGGTGTTATTGATGAAAATCACCCATTGTGTTTATCAACTGCTGCATTATCAAAAGATGATTTTGTACACTGCGCAATTGAAAGAGCAGATTTAATTATTAATGTTGGACATGATGTTATTGAAAAACCACCATTTTTTATGGAAAATAAACCAGACTCTACAAAAGTTATGCACGTAAACTTCTTCCCAAGTGAAGTTGATGATACATATTTCCCACAAATGGACGTTATTGGTGATATTGCTGGAAATATTACTAAATTTACAGACAAAATTTCAAAACAAGCTCATTGGGATTTTGATTATTATGTTAGATTGGCAGATGAAATTAGAACTAGATTATCTAAATATTTTGGAGATGATAGATTCCCAATTTTACCTCAAAGAGCTGTAAGAGCTATCAGACAAACTTTAGGAGCTGATGATATTTTAACATTAGATAATGGAGTTTATAAAATTTGGTTTGCTAGAAATTATAGATGTGCAAAACCAAACACTTTATTATTAGACAATGCATTAGCAACAATGGGAGCTGGACTTCCTTCTGCAATGGCAGCAAAAATGATAAACCCAGATAGAAAAGTAGTTACTGTATGTGGTGATGGTGGATTTATGATGAATTCGCAAGAGATGGAAACAGCAGTTAGATTAAAACTTGATTTAACGGTTATCATTTTAAATGACAATGCTTATGGAATGATTAAATGGAAACAAACAGGAATGGGATTTGAAACATTTGGTTTAGATTTAGAAAATCCAGATTTTGTTAAATATGCAGAAGCATATGGAGCAAAAGGTTATAGACCAACTTCTGTTGCAGATTTCGCACAAACATTAGACAAATGTGTAAATACTAAGGGTGTTCATTTAATTGACTTAGCTGTTGATTACTCTTTAAATCACTCAATTTTAAATGAGCTTTTAGCAACTAAAACTTGTTTAATATAAAAAATTTAAAAGGATAAGATATGAGTACAATAGAAGTTACATCGCCATTTGACGGTAAAGTTGTAGGATCTGTTCCCTTCACATCAGTTGAAGGAGTACAAAAAGCTATCGACACTGCATATGAAAGATATTTAGATGTTGATAACTGGATTCCAAAATATAAAAGAGTTGAAATTTTAGAAAACTTGATGAAGATTATGTCTTCTCAAGTTGAAGAGTTAACAATTCTTTGCGCAAGTGAAGGTGGAAAACCATATATAGACTCAAAAGTAGAAGTATTAAGAGCTATCAATGGAGTAAAAATTGCTATTGAACAAATTGGTCTTCAAGAAGGTCATGAAATTGCAATGGGACACACTCCAACAAGTACAAATAGAATTGCTTATACGATGAAAGAGCCAATAGGTGTTGTTGTATCAATTTCAGCATTTAACCACCCATTAAATTTAGCAATTCACCAAGTAATTCCTGCAATTGCTGTTGGTTGTCCAGTTATTATTAGACCAGCAACACAAACTCCAATGAGTGCAGTAAGATTAGTAGAATTATTAAAAGAAGCTGGATTACCTGAAGGTTGGGCACAAGCTGTTGTTTGTGATAGACAAGGTGGAGAACTTTTAGTTACAAGCCCAAAAACAGCATTTTTCTCATTTATAGGATCTGGTCCTGTTGGTTGGTATTTAAACTCAAAAGCTAGTGCAGGAACAAGAAGTGCATTAGAACATGGAGGAGTTGCTCCTGTTATTGTTGAGCCAGATGCTGATATCGAAGCTATGATTCCTGATCTTGTAAAAGGTGGTTTTTACCATGCTGGACAAGTTTGTGTTTCTGTTCAAAGAATTTTTGTACATGAATCAATTGCTGATACAGTTGCAGCAAAAGTAGCAGAAAAAGCTTCAAAACTTGTAGTTGGAAATCAATTAGATCCAAAAACTGAAGTTGGACCACTTATCAATCATAATGAAGTAAATAGAGTTGAAGAGTGGGTTAATGATGCAGTTACTAAAGGTGGAAAAATTTTAACTGGTGGAAAAAGAATAGGTGATTCTTGTTTCGAACCAACTGTTATTTTTAATCCATCTGATGATGCAATTATTTCTCAAAAAGAGATTTTCGGACCAGTTGTAGTTGTATATCCATATAAAACTTTAGATGAAGCAATTAAAAGAGCGAATGCTTTAGAAGTTTCTTTCCAAGCAGCAGTATTTACAAAAAATCTTGATACAGCTTTAAAAACTGTAAAAAGATTAAATGCAACAGCTGTTATGGTAAATGACCATACTGCATTTAGAGTTGATTGGATGCCATTTGGTGGAGCAAAAACTTCAGGTTTAGGATTAGGTGGAATTCCAGATTCTATGAAAGAGATGCAAAATCAAAAAATGATGGTTATCAAATCACCAGTTTTATAATCAAATATATATGATTTTTTAAAGCTAAGGTTTTTATACCTTAGCTTTTTTTATTTATAGAAAGCTTTATTCTTGAAACTCTTCAGAATTTTGCTACTTTTTAGAAGGATTTAATTATGACTTGGAAAGATATTATCGAGAATGAACAACAAAAACCATATTATGGGAAATTGAAAGAAGAGATAGATAAAAGATATGAAAATAGTATAGTTTTTCCAGAAAAACAAAATATTTTTAAAGCGTTTTCTTTGACAAAATTTGAAGATTTGAAAGTTGTCATTTTAGGACAAGACCCTTATCATGGAATTGGACAAGCGCAAGGATTATCTTTTTCAACTCCAAGTAATATAAAAAATCCACCTTCAATGGTAAATATTTTAAAAGAGATAAATGATGACTTAGGAAAAAAATCTGTTTGTGAAGATGGTGATTTAACTCCTTGGGCAAAACAAGGAATAATGTTATTAAATACAATTTTAACTGTTGAACAAGGTTTAGCAAAATCTCATCATAACTTAGGCTGGGAAATTTTTACAGATAACATAATCAAATATATTAGTGACAATAAAGAAAATGTAATTTTTTTACTTTGGGGAAGTCCTGCTATATCAAAGACAAAGTTGATAGATAAAAATAAGCACTTTATTCTAACAGCACCACATCCAAGTCCTCTTTCAGTTTATAGAGGTTTTTATGGTTGTAAACACTTTTCAAAAACAAATGAGATTTTAAAAAAACTAAATAAAGAAGAAATAATTTGGTAATTAGCTAAATATATTTAAAACTCTATTTTTTATTTTACTAAGAGATAATTTGATAGCTGAGTACTTCATTATTTTAGCAATATTTTTCCATTTTGATTTTTCATAACAAGGATTTGAACAGTTTCTACAACGTGGTTTTATTTCATGGGGACAAGCTTGTAATCTATCAAAAGAGTAATTTATTGCTTCAAAACATTCATCACATAAATATAAATCCAAGGAAAAAGAGCTAGTTTTATATTTTAAATTAACATTTCTAATTTTTAAATTTGTATGTTTATCTTTACAAAAAAGTTCAAAGAATTTTTTTAGAGTATCTATCTCTGAGTTATATTTTTGTTCAGTCATTTCAATTTCTTTATCTTGTTTTATACTATTTTTACATAAAATACTAAATTAAGCATTGATAATAATCAATAAAAAGAGATAAAATGATAAAAATAGATTTAAATGATTTAAAATTTTTTAATTTTTTAAAAGAAGAAGACTTATTAAGATTAAAAGATATTTCTATAAAAAAGTTTTTTAATAAAAATGAGATACTGTTTTACAAAGGTGACGAACCAAAGTATTTACATCTTTTATTAAAAGGTATCGCAAAACTTTATACCTATGATTATAAAGATAATGAAGTCATTATTCACAATTTAATGGCTCCAAACTTAATTGCAGAAATTGCAAACTATGAAGAGATGAATTTTTTAGCAAACTGCTCTTTTGAAACAAATGCTGAAGTTTTATTAATTGATTATAAAAAATTTAAAGAGGAATTTTTGTTAAAACCTGAAATATCTATGTTTTTTATAAAATCTTTAACAAAAAAAATAAAAGCTTTGCAAAGCTTTATTAATTATAATATTAGTCTAAATAGTATGGAAAAAATTGCTAAGTTTTTATATGACAATGAATCGATTTTAATGAACTTAAAACAAGTGAAGATTGCCCAAATTCTCAATATAACTCCTGAAACTTTATCTAGGAAAATTGCTAAATTGAAAAGAGAAAATATTATACAAAATGAAAAAGGATATATAAAAATTTTAGATTACAAAAGGTTAGAAACCTATGTAAATAGTCAATCTTGACAATTAAAATTTTTTTTTATATAATCCAAGATACTTAAAATTAAAAAAATGATACTTCAATAAAAGGGAAAAAAATGAAATTAAAAAATGTGTTTTTTCTAACTGTTACTTTTTCCTTTTTATTTACAGGTTGTTCTTATAAGACTAATGAAGAAGTGGTAAATATGTCAAATTATCCAAATGCTTCTTATAGTACTTCAAATAATAACAACAACTATGGCGAAAAATATTTAAAATCATCTAAAAATAGCTTCTTCGATGAGTTAACACATCAAAATTATATAACTAAAAAAGACAAAATAAATGAAGGACTTTTTAGTGTTTATAACCAATGGAAAGGTACTAGATATAAGCTTGGAGGAAGTACAAAAAGCGGAATTGATTGTTCAGGTTTTGTACAAAAAGTTCTTCAACAAGGATTTGGTTTAACTATGCCAAGGGATACTGTTTCATTATCAAAAGTTGGAACTTCTATAAAGAAGAATGACTTGAAAATGGGAGACTTAGTTTTCTTTAAAACGAAAAGAAACAATCATGTTGGAATTTACCTTGAAGATGGGAAATTTATGCATGCATCTACTAAAATTGGCGTAACTATTTCTGAAATTGACAGTGATTATTTCAAAAATAGCTATTGGAAAGCTCAAAGAATTTTTAACTAATCTTTTTAAATCTTCACTTGTAAATAATCAAATCTATCACATAAGCGAAACTTGTTTTTTATATATTTAAATATTTGGATAAAACAAATAGACAAATAACACAGACAATATACATCTTTAAAGCATAAAAAATATTTAACATAAATATCTCTTTTGCACTGCAATTATATCTTGCAACTATTGTTAAATTTAATCCAGAAATTGGTGAAGTAGAAACAGTTGTTGACCAAGCCATCAAGAATGTCATAGCCAATAAAGTATGATTTGCATTTGAAAAGAAATCACCAATCATTGCTATTGTAATAATTGGATGAATACCAATAAAAGCTAAAAGTATAAAAATAAGAAGTAAAAGTGAAGCAACTTTATAATCAAAAACTTCAAATGGTAAAGAAAAATTTAGTCCAGTTAAAACTGAGCCAATTAAAATTCCAAATAATCCAGCAACTAAAAATAAAGATATTTCTGATTTCATTTTAGGAAGTTCATTAAGAATATGATATTTTAAAATTTTTAGTGCTTCAGAAAAGTTTTTCTTTAATGGTAAAATAAATAAAGTTATTAAAATAGAAAAAGTTGATATTAAAACAATAACTTTTAAATTTGGGAAAAAATAATGCGTTGATAAAACTAATATTGCTAAAATTATTGGTAAATACAAAGTTTCTAAAGATAATGGATAGCCATTAAATTCATCAATATTAAACTTTTTATCTTTTGTTACATCAAAATAAGTAATCATAAAAGCAGTAATAGCTAAAAATATTCCAAAAGATATTATCGTATATGTTTGTAAATTTGGTGCATAAGTAATAGCTGCGGCAAAAGCTACAAAAAATGGTGACCAATAAGCATCACTTGCAAATGCTCTTGTAAGAAGCACTATTTGAGCAGGATTTAAAGGTGATTTTTTGTACATTTTATCTGCAACTAACAATAAAGAAGAGATATTTATAACTGAACCAAAAAGATGAACACTCAAATAAGTTTTTATAAATGATTGTTTACCTTTTGGTAAAAGATGATTCTTTTCTTTTTTAGGGGTTGCAATAAGTTTTAAAAATCCAACGGCAATAAGTAAAGTCAAAAGATATTGATTTACTGTAAAAGCTTTTACAAAGTCAATTTTAAAGCCATTTATATAACTAAATAAAAAAGCAGAAAAAGATAAACTAAGTAATATTAAAAGTATTTTTTTATGCTTTAAAGTAAAAAAAAGTAAAGCTGATGAAAGCCAAGCTAGAACTCCTGCAACTATTAAAAAATCATTTTGAAAAAAATAGGCATAAATAGTTGTTAAAAAAGAGAAAAATATCAAAATGCCTGAAATTTTATTTATAAAAATCATTGTTTTTTTCTTTGTTTATTATAAGAAAACTCTAAAATAGTTGAAACTGCTCTTGTATATGGAGCATCTAAACCTTGTTTTTCACAGTTTTTTATAACAACTCCACAAATGTCTTCAAGTTCTAAATCTCTATTTTTTTCCAAATCAATCAACATTGAAGGTTTAATTGATTCAAACTTTGTCATAAGTTCAAACATCTTATCTACATTCTCTTTAGTTATATCAACACCTGCAACTTTTGAAGCTAGTGCGGTTTCACTCATAAGTCCATAAATTAGTTTTGAAACTTTTTTATGATTTATTAAAATACCTGTTTTCTCACCTAAAAGTGCACAAATTGCATTTAGACCATTGTTAATAATAAGTTTATTCCAAAGTTCAAGTTTAATATTTGGACTTAAAAATGTAGTTGTATCAGTTTTATCAAGCTCTTTTTTTAGATTTTCTAAAAACTTTTGATTTTGTTTAGTTGGATACATTGTTCCTAAAATAGTTTGAACTTCTCCTGTTGATTCCACATGACCTAAAGTTATTGTATGAGCTGCAATAAGTCTTGTTAATCCACCAATTACAAACTCTTTATTATAATGTTTGCACATAATATCTTCATTTTCAACACCATTTTGTAAAGAGATAAAATATGGTATCTCTTTTTTATTTTTTGTCCACTCTTCTAATTTTAAAGAGATGTTTTCTGTACTCATAGATTTTGTTGCTAAAAAAATAATATCTATATCTTTTGGATTTAATTGCATAAGCTCTTCTATACTTAAAGCCTCAATTTTTTCATTTAAACTAAATGTTGAATGTGTTAATTTTATTTTATTCTTTTTTAAGTATTCAAGATTTTTACCACGAGCTACAAATTTTACATTATGTCCTAATTTATGAAATAATACTCCATAAAATACTCCAACTCCACCAGCGCCTATTACAACTATATTCATTTTACTTTTCCTAAATTGTATTAATATTTTTAAAAATTTATTATATTCAAATTGAGTATAATCCAAATAAAAAAGGACTATTTTGATAAGACTTGGTTCAAATTCACCAACTCGTGCACTAATTTTAAAAAGTTTTGGAATAGATTTTATTCAAAATGGTGGAGACTTTGATGAAGATAGTATAAAAACAACAAATCCAAAATCATTTTGTTATGAAGCAACCTTAGGAAAATTCAAAGAACTTTATAAAAAATATGGAGTTGAAGATATGCCTCTTTTAGTTGCAGATAGTGTTGTAACTTGTGAAGGAAAACTTTTAAGAAAAGCGAAAGATTATGATGATGCTAAAGCTATGTTAGAGCTTCAAAGTGGAAATAAAACTTCGGTTATTACTTGTATGATTTACAAATCAAAAGAGAAAGAATTTATTGATATTTCTATTACAAGTTATGAATTTGCGAAGTTTGATGAAGTTGATATGAAAAACTATTTAAATAGTGGTGAGTGTTTTGGAAAAGCTGGAGCAATAATGGTTGAAGGATTTTGTAAGCCATATATAAAAAATGTTATTGGATATGAAAGTACAGCTATGGGACTTTGTGTAGAAAAGTTAAAAATGTTTTTATAATTTAAGAGGAAAAATCCTCTTAAATTTTTTAGTTAAATGATGGCTTTTCAGTATCAAGAGTTGATTCTGGAAGTTGTGGATAAGAGATTGCTGGTTTTTTACCTTTTAATGTTTTCAAAAATGTTACAATTTTTGCTGCATCATTATCAGAAATATCAATACCTAATTGAATTGAACCCATCTCTTTTACTGCTTCGTTAAGTGACCAAATTTGTCCATTATGGAAATATGGTGCTGTTTCTGTTATATTTCTTAAAGTTGGAGCTTTAACCATACCATTTGCATCACCTTTAAAATCTCCAACATTTGTAAATTTATATTTTGAAGCAACTTCAAATGGTTGCATCGTTCCACCTAAAGCTATACCATTGTGACAACTTACACAACCTTTATCTATAAATAAATTTAATCCTTCTTTTTCTTCATTTGATAAAGCTTTTGTATTTCCATTTAAGAATTCATCAAATTTTGAAGGAGTAACTAAAGTTTTTTCAAAAGTTGCAATAGATGAAGTGATTTTTTCAAAATCAATTTTTACATCATTTCCATAAGCTTTTTTAAATTCAGCAACGTATTCTGGAATAGAGTTGATTCTTTGTTCAACAAGTGCTGGAGGTGCAGCCATTTCTGGACCTGCTTGAATTGGACCTTGTGCTTGATCTGCTAAATGAGGACTTCTTCCATCCCAAAATTGTGCTTTGAAAAATACTGAGTTATAAACTGTTGGAGAGTTTAAATGGTGTGGATTTGCTGTCCAACCATGACCTATTGCAACAGGAATTCCATCTGCTCCACCTAAACCTAAGTTATGACATGTATTACATGAAATAATTCCACTTTTTGAAAGTCTTGGATCAAAGTATAATTTTTTCCCTAAATCTACTTTTTCTCTTGTGATTGGATCTTTTGGATCATCAATTAATTTCATCAATTGTGCTTTTTGAGCAGGAATTGCTTCTAAACCACTATCTTTTGCTTTTTGTACCAATGAAGTTGCAAATAAAGAACTTGCACCTAATAATATTGATAACGTGATTGCTAATTTCATAATAAATCCTCCTTAATGAAATGTAATTTATTATAGGAAAAAAGTTATTAAGCGAAAATAAATTTTACACAAAATTATAAGTAATTTTATAATTTTTACTTATAATATAGGATATAAAATATCCTATTTAAAGTAGATAATAAGAGGATATTATTTTATTTTTTGAACTAATTGTTCAGGAAGTAAACCTAGACTTTGTTCTACAAGTTTTGTATCACCATGTTCTATAAATTTATCATTATATTCAAAAGAAGTTAGTTGAACATTGTGTATTTTTTCATCATTTAGAAATTCTAAAATAGCACTTCCAACACCACTTTGTTTTTGTGAATCACTGAAAATATACCAATCATTATATTTTTTAGAGAGTTCTAGTAATAAATTTTTATCTAAAGGTTTTACAAATCTTAAATCTACAACTGTTATATCTTCATTATGCAAAGCTTCTGTATCGATTGCTCTTGATACTCCTGCTCCATAACCAATGAATAATTTATTTGATATTCCTGTTTTTAATATTTCAGCTTTTCCTAAAACAAAAGGAGTAGGGACAAAATTTAATTTTTTAAAAGCTCCTCTTGGATATCTAATAGCACAAGGATTATTTAAATTATATGCAAATTCTAAAGATTGTTCTAAAGTTTCATTATCTCTTGGAGCAAATAAAACCATATTTGGGATAAATCTTAAAAATGAAATATCAAATGCACCTTGATGTGTTTCTCCATCATTTCCAACAATTCCTGCTCTGTCCATCGCAAAAACTACAGGTAAATTCATCAAACAAACATCATGTATAATTTGATCAAAACCTCTTTGTAAGAATGTAGAATAAATAGTGATAAATGGTTTAAATCCTTCTTTTGCCATTGCTGCCATTGAAGTAATTGCGTGTTGTTCAGCAATTGCAACATCCCAAAATCTTTCAGGAAATTCATCCATAAGTTTATTTATTCCTGTACCACTTGGCATTGCAGCAGTTACTCCTACTACATTTTCATATTTACAGGCTAAGTTTAAAAGGGCATCTGAAAATACTGCAGTTGCAGATTTTGGAGCTTCTTTTTTTATAAATTCGCCATCTTCAATATTAAATGGTCCCACTCCATGCCACTCTTCATGTTGACCTTCTGCTATTTTATAACCTTTACCTTTTATTGTGTGAGCATGTACAATTACTGGTTTTTGCATAGCTTTTGCTATTTGTAAAGTTTCAATAACTTCTTTTAAATCATGTCCATCAATAGGACCAATATAGTCAATTCCCATCTCTTCAAATAAAATACCAGGAGTTATAAGTTTAAATGCCTCTTCAAATCTTTTTGCTAGATATGTTGTACCTTCTGGCATATTTTTTCTTATAAATTTATCAACTTTTGATTTAAAACTTTGATAATATTTACCAGCTAAAATTTTAGATAAATATTTTGAAATAGCACCAATTGGTTTTGCAATACTCATCTCATTATCATTTAAGATAATTACAACAGGAAGTTTTAAATCTCCAAGTTCATTTAGTGCTTCATAAACCATTCCTGCACTCATAGAACCATCACCAATCATAACTATTGGAACTTTATTTTCTTTTTTTAGTTTTATTGATTTTGCTGCACCAACTGCAAGTGAAATAGAAGTTGAACTATGTCCTGCTACAAAATAATCAGCAGGACTTTCTTTTGGTTTTGTAAAACCACTAAGTCCACCAAATTGTCTTATTGTTTCAAATTCATCCCAACGAGAAGTAAGAAGTTTATGAGGATAACATTGATGAGATACATCGAAAATAAAAGGATCACTATAAGCGTCAAATACATAGTGCATTCCAAGTGTTAGTTCAACTGCACCAAGAGTAGATGAAAAATGTCCACCTTTTCTTGATACAACATCGATTATTCTCTCTCTAATTTGGGAAGAAAGTTCTTCTAACTCTTTTAGTGATTTATCTTTTATATCCATTTTAAACTCTATTATAAATTTTGTAATACTTCATCTAATAATTGAAATAATTTTGTATTTTGTTCAGGTTTCCCTATTGTAACTCTTATTGCATTTTGTTTATAACTTGTCAAATCTCTTACTATCATACCACGTTCTAATAGTTTTTGTGCTACTTCTTTTGACACATATTTATCACCAAATTTTATTGTAATAAAGTTTGTATATGAAGGTATATATTCAAAACCTTTTTTTGTTACATACTCTTCATATCTTTTCATCTCTTCAAAGTTTTTAGAAATACAATCATTTACAAACTCTTCATCTTTTAGTGCTTCTATTGCTGCTGCTAAACTCAAAGTTGTTATATTAAATGGAGCTCTTATTTTATACAGGTTTTGGATAATTTCATTTTGTGCAAATCCATAACCAACTCTCATTCCACCAAGAGAATAAGCTTTTGAAAATGTTCCAAGGTATATAGCATTTGGGAAAGTATCTATTAAATCTTTTGGACAAATTCTTTTTTTCTCATCTTTAAATGCTGCATATTCTTGGTAAGCACCATCAACTACAACTAAAGTATTTTTATCAATAGTTTTTAAAAACTCATAAACATCATTTTTATCTAAACATTCACCTAATGGATTATTTGGAATACACAAGAAGATTATATCTGCACCATGTTTTTTATATAGTTCTGAAAACTCTTCAAGGTTATGTTGTTCTGAGTTTGTTTTTATAATTTCTGCACCAACATGTTTTCCATAGATTTCATACATTGCAAAAGTTGTTTTTGCCATAAGTATTTTCGAATCTTTTTTACATTTTGCATGAATACAAAACTCTAGTATTTGGTCACTTCCTGAACCAATGATTATATTAGAGCTTTCTAAATTATATTTTTTAGCCAAAGCATCTTTTAATTCATACATAGAATCATCTGGATATAAACACATATTTTTAGCTAATTCTTGAATTTTTGCAATAACTTTTGGGCTTGTTCCATATGGATTTTCATTTGAAGCTAATTTTATTACATCTTTTGAATCTATTCCATACTCTCTTACTACTAATTCTATTGGTTTTCCTGCTTCATATGTTGAAACATCTTTTAATACTTCATTAAATCTCATCTTTTCCTCTTTTAAATATCTTTTATCTCTTTTACATAAGAACCTAAAATTTTTACACTAGGTTTATGTTTTTCTAAAACTTTTTTTACATTTTCATCATCTTTATGACCATCAAAATCTATAAAAAATATAGAGTTACCTTCAACTATATGCGATTTTATTTTTGTTAAGTTTATACCTGCATTGTTAAAATCATTTAAAAACTTAACTAATCCGCCTTGTTCATCTGGAAGATTTACTAAAATAGAAGTTTTGTCATTTCCACTTGGTGCATTTTCAAAATCACTTAAAATAAAAAATCTTGTTTTATTATTGTCTTTATCTTCTATATTTTCAAATAAAATAGGAAGATTATATAGTTTTGCAGCAACATGAGCACAAATTGCAGCACTATTTGCTTCATTGGCTGCTAATTTTGCTGCTTTTGTTGTTGATTCTACTGGAATTAACTCAACTTCATCAAGTCCAAAATTTGTTAAAAATTTTCTACATTGATCAAACGCGATATCTTTTGAATATATTTTTTTAATATCGCTTATTTTATCACAAGTTGTTGCTAAAGTATGATGAATGTTTAAAATAACTTCAGCAACAATTTTTGAGTCATAATTTGTAAATCCATTTATAGTGTCATTTACAATTCCATTTGATGAATTTTCTATTGGAACAACACCAAATTTTATTTTTTTAGATTTTAACTCTTTAAAAATACCTTTTATTGAACTAACTGAAACATAAGAACTCATAGCCCCAAATCTAGCTTCTGCTGCTTGATGAGTAAAACTTCCTTGAGGTCCAAGATAACCTATATTTTCTGGTAATTCTATATTTCTTGATATTGCAAAAATCTCTAAGAATAGTGCTTCTATTGCACTTCTATTTAATAGCCCAGAATTTTCCTGATTAATTTTATCAAGTCTATCAATAATAGCTTTTTCTCTATCTGGTCTATATATTGCTCCACCACTTTTGGCTTTTAAACTACCAACTTTATGGACAATTTTCATTCTTTCATTTAGTAAATCTAAAAGTTTATTATCAATATTATCAAGTTGATTTCTTAACTCTAATAATCCATCTTCATTTGCCATAGATTTTGCCTTTATTTTATAAATTCTTCTTCTAAAGCAATTAAATCCTCAAAAGTTTCTCTTTTTCTAATTAATCTATCTTTTCCATCTTCAATAGCAATTTCAGCAACTTTTCCTCTTGTATTATAGTTGCTTGACATTGTAAATCCATAAGCTCCAGCACTATAAATTGCTACTAAATCATTATGTTCAGTTTTTGGTAATTGTATGTTTTTGGCAAAAAAATCTCCACTTTCACATACTGGTCCAACTAAATTACAATCACTAAAATCTTGATTATCATTTAAAACTTCAATTCTATGATAAGCATTATATAAAGCTGGTCTAATCAAATCATTCATAGCTCCATCAACAATAACAAATCTTTTATTTCCATTTATTTTTTCATATAGAACTTTTGTTACAAATATCCCTGAGTTTCCTATTATAAATCTTCCTGGTTCACAAATAATAGTTATATCAAGACCAAACATAGTTTCTAAAATTGATTGAGCATACTCATAAGTATCAATTAATTTTTCGTCTTTATAAATGATTCCTAATCCACCACCAATATCTATAAAAGATAATTCAATTTTTATAGCTTTTAAGTTTCTTACTAAATCAGCAACAATTTTAACTGCTTCTTTTATTGGTTGAAGTTCAGTTAATTGAGAACCAATATGACAGTGAATTCCAACTGGATCTAAAAAATCACTATTTTTACATTGAATATACATTCTTTTTGCTGTATCTATATCAACTCCAAATTTATTTTCATGTAATCCAGTAGAGATATATGGATGTGTTTTTGGGTCAATATTTGGATTTACTCTTATAGAAATTCTTGCAACTTTTCCTAACTCTTTTGCAATTATTTCTACTCTTTGTAATTCTGCATCACTTTCAACATTTATCATTAAAATATCAAGTTCTAAGGCTTGTCTTATTTCATCATCAATTTTCCCAACACCTGAGAATATGATTTTGTATGATGGAATACCAACTTTTAAAGCTCGTTTAACTTCACCAATACTAACACAATCTGCTCCTGCACCAAGATTTGCTAAATGTTTAATAACACTTAAATTTGAGTTTGCTTTAACTGCGTAAGCAATAAGTGATTTTCTTGCTCTAAATGCACTTTTTAGTTCTTCATACTGATTTGTAATATAGTTAAAATCATATACATAATATGGTGTTTGATATTTATTTGCTAATTCTTTAAAATTAATACTCATTTTTTTCCTAAATATAATTAAAATTTTAAATCTAAACTTTTATAAAAAAATTCAGAATTAAAACTTTCAAAATAGTCAAAGCTTACGCTTATTGACTATTTTTCTCCATTCCAAGCAATTTTTGGTTTTTCACCTGAAAAATCAACTGCTGGCATTCCCATAATATTGTATCCACTATCAACATAATGAATTTCACCAGTTACAGCACTACTTAAATCACTAAGTAAATACATTCCTGAATTTCCTACTTCATCTATAGAAACATTCTTTTTAAGTGGTGAATGAGCTTCATTCCATTTTAACATAAATCTGAAATCACCAATTCCAGCAGCTGCTAAAGTTTTGATTGGACCTGCACTAATTGCATTTACTCTAACACCATCTTTTCCTAAATCTTCTGCAAGATATTTTGTTGTCATCTCTAAAGCTGCTTTTGCAACTCCCATAAGATTATAATTTGGAATGTATTTTACTCCACCATAATAAGATAGAGTTAAAATAGATGAATTATTAGATAAAAGTGGTTTTAATTCTCTTGTAACTTCGATTAAAGAGTAAACAGAAACATCCATAGCTATATCAAATGCTTCTTTTGAAATATCATAGAATCTTCCACTTAAGCCTTCTTTTGGAGCAAAAGCAATAGAATGAACGATAAAATCAAGTTCACCTAAATCTTTTTCTAAAGACTCTTTTAATGCTTTTATCTCTTCAGGTTTTGAAACATCACAAGGATAAACTAAATTTTCACTTCCAAATTCAGCAGCAATTGGTTCAACTCTTTTTTTTAGTGCATCATTTAAGTATGTAAAAGCTATTTTAGCTCCTTGTGCTGCGCAAGCTTTCGCTATTCCATAAGCAATTGACTTATCATTTGCAACACCTAAAATTACACCTTTTTTACCTTTCATTAACATCTTATAAATCCTTTGTATTTTCTAAAATTTCTATAAAATCTTCAACTTTCCATGAAGCAGTTCCAATTAAAGCACCATCAACATTTTCTATTTGGCAGATTTCTCTTACATTTTCTACTTTAACACTACCACCATATAAAAGTGGTTTATTAATTTTTTGTTTTATTGCATTGTGAACATTTTTTATATCATCTATTGTAGCAGTAACTCCTGTACCAATAGCCCAAACTGGTTCATAAGCAAGTATCAAATTAGAGTAATTTACATCAATTCCAATAAATTGTTCATAAATATATTCTAAAGTTTTTTCAATACCTTGTTTTTTTATCTCTAAAGGTTCACCTATACAATAAATGATTTTATATCCTAAATTTTTGTAAAACTCATATTTTTTTGTAATTGTTTCTTGAGTTTCGCCTAAGATATGTCTTCTTTCACTATGACCTATTAAAATTGTTTTAATTTCAAATTCATTTAATTGAAAAGTTCCTATTTCTCCAGTAAATGAGCCACTTGTCGTTGGATAAGCATTTTGTACTCCAATCATAAGATTAGGAACAGTCTCAAAATGATCCAACGAAGTTGATGTTGGAAAAATATAAACTTCATTAGAAATTTTATTCTTTTCCAAAAAATTATTTACTTCATTTACAAATAAAGTAGTTGATTTTCTTGTATGATTAGTTTTGAAATTACTTGCAATTATAGGCATTAATCATTTTCCTCAATAACTAAAGCTTTAACTCCTGGTAAAACTTTTCCTTCTATTAATTCTAAAGAAGCTCCTCCTCCAGTACTAATAAATGTCATATCATCTTCATCACCAGTTACTCTAACTAAGTCAGCAGTATCTCCACCACCTACAACAGTTGTTGCATAAGAGTTCGCAACTGCATGAGAAATTTTTGTACTACCTTTTGCAAATCTATCCATTTCATAAACACCCATTGGTCCATTCCATAAAATAGTATTTGCATCACTTAAAGCTTCACTAAATAAAAGTGCTGATGCTGGTCCGATATCTAATCCCATCCAACCTTTTGGCATCTCTTGAATAGTAGCAATTTTTGCAATTGCTTCAGCATCAAAAGCTTCAGCTGCTACAACATCAACAGGTAAATATAGTTTTACACCTTTTGATTTTGCCTCTTCCATAATTTTTAATGCTTCAGGAATTAAATCATCTTCAACTAAAGAGTTTCCGATTTCATGCCCACGTGCTTTTAAGAATGTAAATGCCATTCCTCCACCAATTATAATTTTATCAACTTTAGGGATTAAATTATATAAAGCTTCAAGTTTACCAGATACTTTTGAACCACCAACTATTGCAATAAATGGTCTTTTTGGATTGTGAATTATATGGTGAAAGAATTTAATCTCTTTTGCCATTAAAAACCCAGCTGCTTTATGTTCAATATCAAAATATTTAGAAATTCCTTCAACTGAAGCATGAGCTCTATGTGAAACACCAAAAGCATCATTTATATAAATTTCTGCCATTGAAGCTAATTTTTTAGATAACTCTTCATCATTTTTTGTTTCACCAGCTTCAAATCTCATATTTTCAAGAAGTAATATTTCTCCTGCTTTTAGCTCTTTAGCCATTTGAAGTGTTTCGTCACAAATAACACCTGGAGCCATTTTAATATCTTGTTTTAGTAAAATGTGTAGTCTTTTTGCAATCGGTAATAAAGAGTATTTTTCTTCAAATCCACCCTTTGGTCTTCCAAAGTGTGATGACAAAATAACAGAACAATCATGGTCAATACAATATCTAATAGTATTTAAAGCACTTCTAATTCTTCTATCATCTGTTATATTGTTGTATTCGTCCATAGGAACGTTAAAATCACATCTAATAAAAACTTTTTTCCCTGTGATGTCAATATTTTTGATTTCTTGTAATTTCAATTTATATCCTTGAAAAATTATTTTGTAGCTATGTGAACACCCATGTCCACTAATCTTGTTGAATATCCCCACTCATTGTCATACCAAGATAAAACTTTTACCATGTTTCCTTCAATAACTTGAATTGTATCTAAAGGAACTACTGTTGATAGTGTTTCACCATTGAAATCTGAACTAACTCTGTACTCTTCATCAATACCTAATATACCTTTTAAATTACCTTCAGCTGATGCTTTAAACGCTGCACATACCTCTTCTAAAGTTACATCTTTTTTAAGTGTTACAGTTAAATCAACTAAAGATACGTTTGGTGTTGGAACTCTAATTGCTTGACCATTTAATTTTCCTTTTAAATGTGGCAATACTTTTCCAATAGCTTTTGCTGCACCTGTGCTTGAAGGAGTTAAATTTGTAGCTCCTGCTCTTCCTTTTCTTGGATCTTTTTTATCTTTTGCATCTAGAATTGGTTGTGATGAAGTATATGAGTGAATTGTAGTCATTAGACCTTTTTCAATCCCGAATGCATCATCTAATACACGTGCTACTGGTGCTAAACCATTTGTAGTACAAGAAGCATTTGATATAATTGCTTCTCCTGCATAACTATTTTCATTTGCACCAATTACGAATGTTGGAGTATCATCTTTTGCAGGAGCAGAAATAACAACTTTTTTTACACCATTATCAATGTAAGCTTGGCATGATTCTTGTGTTAAGAATGCACCAGTACACTCTAAAACAACATCTGCACCATATGCAGCAAAATTGATTTTAGAAGGGTCTCTTTCACTTAATAATTTAGCTTTATCTTTACCAATATAAATATATCCATCTTCAACTTTTACATCAAGTTTTGGTCCGTGAACTGTATCATATTTTAAATTATATTGAATCATCTCTTCACTACCACTAGCATTCGCAGCTACTAGTTCAACATCATTTCGACTTGCAATTATTCTTGCTACGCATCTTCCGATTCTTCCTAAACCATTTATTGCAACTTTAACAGCCATAATTTCCCTTTAATATAAATCTAAGCGATAGATATTTTATCGAAAAATTGCTATAATAATATTTAAGTATATTACAAAGGTTTTAAATAGGTGAAAATTGCAATTTTTGGTGGTAGTTTTGACCCAATTCATATAGCTCATAAAGCTATTGTGAAAAGAGCGTTAGAAGAGTTGGAAATTGATAAACTTATTATTGTTCCAACATACTTAAATCCTTTTAAAAGTAGTTTTTATTTAGAACCAAAAGTTAGATTTGAACTTTTAAAAAAAGTTTTTGAAAAAGTTGAAAAAGTTGAAATCAGTGATTATGAAATAAACCAAGAAAAATTAAGTTACTCTTTTAATACAGTAAATTATCTAAAAGATTTATATAAAGCTTCTAAAATATATTTTATTTTAGGTCAAGACAATGTTGAAAATTTAGATAAATGGTATAAAATTGAAGAGTTAAAAAAAATGGTGGAATTTGTAATTGCAACAAGAAGTGGTTATAAATCTGATAAATTAAAGGATTTTAGAACCTTAAATATAGATATCGATGTTAGTTCTACATTATTAAGAACTCAAATTGATACAAAATATATCCCAAAAGAGATAAAAGAGGATATATTAAATTTAGATAAAGGCAAAAAGAATTGAATACAAGATTAGAAGATATAAAAACAATATTAAGCGATAAAAAAGCTGAGAATATTGAAATTTTTGATTTAACATCAAAAAACTATTTAGTTGATTATGTTGTTATTGCAACAACTTTAAACTCAAAACATGCATTTGCATTATTGGATTATTTAAAAATTGGTCTAAAACCAAAAGGTGAAGAATTTTTAAGAGTTGATGAAGATGAAGATTGGACTATTATTGATTTAGGAGATATTTTTATTCACTTAATGAGTGAAAAATATAGAATAAAATACTCTTTAGAAGAATTTTTAGCAACTTTTGGTAAAGAAGAAAAGTAAATAGAAAAAAGAGATTACATAATCTCTTTTGCTTCTATTCCTAGTAGTTTTAATCCTACTTTTATACTTAATGCAGCAATACTTAAAACTTTTAAATAAAGATTTTGTTCATCACTTCCTATTATTTTATGTTCATTGTAAAATTTATGAATAGATGAAGCTAAATTATACAGATACTCAGTAATTTTTTGCATATCTCTTTTTGCAAATGCTTCAACTAAAATTGATTCTAAAAGTAATGATTCATAAACTAAGTTTAAACCATCTTGATTAAGTTTTTCAAAACTAATATCTTTTATATCATCAAAATTTACTCCAGCTTTTACAAAAACTTGATTTATTCTGGCATGAGCATAATTTATATAAAAAATTGGATTAGATGAATCTTGATTTTTAAGTGTATCAATATCAAATTCTAAGTGTGTATCACTTTTTTTTGTCAAGAAAATAAATCTTAAAGCATCACTTCCAATTTCTTCTGTTATTTCTGACATCAAAATAACATTTCCTTTTCTTTTACTCATTTTATATGGTTCTCCACCTTTTAAAAGTTGAACCATTTGTGATAAAAGAACTTCTAGTTTTGAAGAATCATTTCCTAAAAATTCAATAGCTGCTTTTACTCTTGTAATATATCCGTGGTGATCTGCACCCCAAATATTTATATATCTATCAAAATTTCTGTCATATTTATTTTTATGATAAATAATATCTCCAGCTAGATATGTTGGAATTCCATTATCTCTTACAACAACTCTATCACTATCATCACCATATTGTGTTGATTTTAAATAAGTTTTATCATCTTTATCATAAAGAGAGCCATTTTCTTCTAAAACTCTTTTTGTTTCATTCCACGATGAATATAAAGATTTTTCTGAAACAAAATTATCAAATTCTATTCCTAAATCTTTTAAATCTTTTATTATAAGATTCATAACAAAATCTTTTCCTAAAAGCGCTATATCTTTGAAGTTTTTCTCATCATATAAATAATCTTTACCATAATCTTGAATTATCTGGTTTGCAATATCTATTAAATAATCTCCTCGATAATAAACTTCTGGATAAGAAACATCTTCACCATAAATAAAATCTCTAGCTGCAAGATTTACTGAAAGTCCTAATAAATCCATTTGTGAACCAGCATCATTGATATAATATTCTGTTGTAATGTCATAACCTAGATATTTACCAACACGAGCTAATGAATCCCCAAAAATTGCACCTCTTGCATGACCTATATGAAGAGGACCAGTCGGATTTGCAGAAACATATTCTAATAAAATTTTTTCACTTTTTTTATGTTGTTTCGCAAAATTCTCTTTATTTGAAAGTGCATCATCAACTAAAGATTGTAAAAATAAAGGTGATAATTTAAAATTAATGAATCCATTTACAGCTTCAATTTTTTCAAAAAGCGAAGGATTTTCAAGTTTTGTAACTAATTCCTGAGCAATAAGCATAGGAGACTTTTTTAACTCTTTTGCAAGAGAAAAAGCAACAGGTGTTGCATAATGTCCCAAAGAAACATCTTTGGGTTTTTCTAAAACTATATTTGTTTCTAATACTTTTTCTATAAATTCTTTTACTAAATTTTGCAATTTATTCTCTTATGATTGTTTTGTTTGTGTTGATTCAGATGAATTTGCTGTTGTTTGTTCTTTTTTTTCTATTTCATCAACTTTTTTTACTTCAGCAGTTTCTTCTTGGTCGTCTTTCATGGCTTTTTTAAAGTTTTTAATTCCAGAACCTAAACCTTTTGCAAGCTCAGGTATTTTTTTACCACCAAATAAGATTAAAACAATTAAAACAATTATTAACAATTCCATACCGCTAGGCATACTCATAACTTATCCTTTTTATTATATTACGATTGTTTTGTTTCTGTTTTAGACGATGTTTCGCTCTTTTTTTCATCAGCTTCAACTTTTTTTATTTCAGTTGTTTCTTCTTCATCTTCTTTTACAGCTTTTTTAAAGTTTTTAATTCCAGAACCTAAACCTTTTGCAAGTTCGGGGATTTTTTTACCACCAAATAAGATTAAAATGATTAAAACAATTACTAATAATTGCATACCGCTTGGCATATGCATGGCTCATCCTTTTTTTGATATTCAAAATATTATAACTATAAAATGCTTAAATATTTTTCTTTTATATTATTTTAAAAAAAATTGTATAAGTTTAAATCCACTTGCAGTTGCTATTAAAGAACCAAATAAATTTAAAAATATATTTAAAATAGCTAAATTTAAAGAAGTTCCAAATAATATATAACTATCCCAAGCAAATGTAGAAAATGTAGTTAATCCACCAAGAAATCCTGTAGTTAAAAAAGCTTTTGTATTAGTTGAAACTTCAAAACTCGTAAAGTATGCAAATAATCCTCCAATGATAAAAGCACCAAGAATATTTACTAATAGGACTCCTACTGGGAATTCAAGTGGATAAAATTTATTTGAGTAGTGAACTGCATAAGCCCTTAGAATTGAACCAAAAAAACCTCCAACTCCAACTGCTAATATAGTTTGCCAACTAAGAGACATATTTTTTATACTCTGCATCAAATCTTGTTCTCATTTTAACTTCTAAATCTTCATACCATGATGTCTCTTTTGAAGCTTGAACTGGCTCAAGATATACAACTTTTACAATTCCAGGAGCTGCTTCAGCTTTTTGTGAATTTACAATATTTCTTGTATTAAACATAATTACTGGCTGAACTCTTAGATTATATTTGTTTGCAACCATTTTTGCACCAGGTTTAAATTCTCCTATGAAAGTTCCATCGCTTCTTGTACCCTCTGGAAACATAGCTATTGGTCTTCCTCTTTCCAATCTATCTTTTGTTTCACTTAATAGATGAATAAGTCCAGCTTTATTTTCCCTATCAATACTTATCATTCTTGGTGCTTTTATTATATGGCCAAAGAAAAATAGATCAGTTATCTCTTTTTTTGCAACCCAAGCGATATCTCTTGAGTGGATATATTCCATTACTATAATATCGAGTAAAGATTGATGATTAATTATTATCATATCACAAGATTCGTCTAGTTTTCCTTCTGTTTCAAGAGTTATTCCTAAAACAAACATTTGGAAATTCATCCATATTTTTATAACTTTATGAGTATGATTCCTAAAGATATACATAAACATAACAGTAATTGCAACAGTAATTGAAAACTGTATAAATAAAACTATTCCTCTAATTCGTTTCAAAGCTCTCTTCCTTTATCCAACCTATAAATCCATTATCTACACCTAAAACTTTTATAAAACCATTTTTTGTTTGTAAAACTTCAACTTTTTCTTCTTTATCTACTTTAAAGAAAATTGTTGAGTTTTTTGTAGGTAAAATATATACAAATGAGTCTGGTTTTACAATTCCTGTACTGTTTGGTAAATTATATAATACAGCAGTAATTAATGAAATAATAGTTAAAAATAGTACTATTTTATATCTTTTCCAAATAAAAATCAGCAAGAAAATAACAAAAACAACTATTGCTGCTATTTTTTTATATTTTTCAAAAGTTGAGTCATTTGGATTTAAATCCGTTTGAGTGCTTACTAATTCATTTTGTAAAACTAAAGGAACTTTAACATCTTTAAAACTATTTGTTTTTGTGTTGTAATATGTAAAAGTTAAGTTTTTTTGGTAAATTGGAGTAACAAAATAGTAAACTAGATTTTGAATATCTTCCCACTCTTTTAAATTTGATAAACCTTGTTCTTCAACATTTTTTAATTTAAAATCTTCTAAATTTGAGTTAATTGCATCTATATCAATTATAGTAAGAGCTGAATTATTATTGTATTGTTTTGTTTTATATGCTTTTAAAATGATATTGTCTGCAATAATATTAGAAAATCTTTCATCACTTTTTCCAATTTCTGAATATCTAATTAAACTTGGGCTAAGTTGTGATGAGTCAACTAAAAGATTTTGGTTCCATAAATTTACTTCAATATTTGGTAATTTAAAATTCCCATTTTTAACTTTAAAAAAATAGCTATTTTCATAAGTATCATTTGAAATTTTTTTCCAAGGGTTATTTTCATTTAACAATTCAATATTTGAAGAGTTTGAAAAAGTTGTAGTTAAATTTGTAAAACTGTCTGTCGTGATCAATGCTTTTACTGTAACTTCAAATCTTTGATTTTTATAGACGCTATCAGGAATTTGTTTGTAAGAAAGATATAGATTTTTTGCTGCATAAAGATTTAGTGATAAAAAGATGTTTATTAGGATTATTAGAAAAAGATTTTTCTTCATTTTTTGCTTTTACAATAAAGAATTTTCTTTATTGTAAAAAACCTTTCAGCATATTTACACCATCAGTTGAACCTAAAATATCTTCGATAGCTCTTTCTGGGTGTGGCATCAATCCAAAAACATTCTTTTCTTTGTTACAAATTCCTGCAATATTAGAAACAGAACCATTCATATTTACCAAATTACCATCTTTATCACAATATTTTAAAAGAATTTGATTATTATCTTCTAACTCTTTTAAACCTTTTTCATCTATATAATAATTTCCATCATGATGTGCAACAGGAATATTTAACACTTCATCTTTTTTTGTTAAAGATAAAAATGTATTGTCATTATTTATAACTTTTAGTGTATGAAATTTAGAGATAAAATGTAAAGTATCATTTCTTTTCATAGCACCAGGTAATAAACCAGCTTCTAGTAATATTTGAAATCCATTACAAATCCCTAAAACTTTTCCACCTTTTGAAGCAAATTCTTTAACTGATTCCATAACATTTGCAAATCTTGCAATTGCTCCACTTCTTAAATAATCTCCATAAGAAAATCCTCCAGGAATTACAACTAAGTCAGTGTTTGAAGGAATTTTATCATTTTTGTGCCATATAATTTCTACATCACATCCTAATTTTTCAAAAGCATATTTTGTATCATATTCACAGTTTGTTCCAGGAAATTGTAATACTGAAATTTTCATATTAACCTACTATTTCTATATTGTAGTCTTCAATAACTGTGTTTGCTAAAAGTTTTTCACACATTTTTTTTACTTCAACTTCTGCATCTTCTTTGTTTGAAGAGTTTAATTCTATAATAATTTGTTTACCAATTCTTACATTTTTAATAATTTCTTTGAATCCTAAAGTATCTAAAGCATGATGTGTTGCTTTACCTTGATCATCAAGTACACCTTGTTTTAATCCTACATTTACTATTGCTTTCATTTGTCACCTTACATTTAATATTTTTGCGATTATATCTAAAACTACTTTATAGCAGTTTATTTGCTTAATCTATTTAATATTGTGCTATACCCATCTAATATTTTATTTTTTATACTATCTGGAACTATAACATTAAGTTTTTCACCAGCTTTTAAATCTTTAGCTTTTTCTTTCCAATTTTCTGATTTCCCAAAATCTCTCAAAATTTGTTTATCCATAGAGATATAATTTCCTGCATCAAAATCTTCTTTAGAGATAAATCTTGAACTTTCAGGAGTTAAAACTTCATCCCCTAAAACCCATTCACCTTTTGAATTAACAAAAACTTCAAGTTTTGTATCAACTACAATAATTCCATTATCTTGCGCAAATTTAGTAAAATCTTTAAATAATTTTTCTAAACTTGAAACAATCTCAGGGAAAGTTTCTCTTACTTTTTGAGAATTTAAAGGAATGTCTTTTACACCTTTTGTCGTAGGAGTAAATAATGGTGTTTCAAATTTTGACCACTCTTTTAAATCAGAAGAAAGATTTAATCCATAAGGGTCTTGTCCTTTTTGTGTTGCTTCAAATAAAGAACCAGTTAAATAATTTCTAAAAATTAATTCAAATTGAACTACTTCACCATCAATTTGTGCTTCTAATGGTTTACACAATTCCATCATTTGGCATCTTGGTGCGATACTTAATGATGAATCAACATTTTCAGATAAAATTGCAGTTCTAATTCCAGCTTTTTTTGCGAAATCTGCTCCAAAATTTGAAATTGCAGTTTGAGAAACACCTTTTCCATTTATTTCTAAATTTAATGGAATATCAAATACTGAACATCTATCACTTCTTACTAATAATACTTTAGGTTCTTCACCTGGACAGCTATATAAATCTGCATTTTTTCCTATATAAAAAAGATTATAACCTAAATCTTCTAACTCTGAAATACCTTTTAAAGTTGTAGTTTTCTTTGTTTTTGGCCAAAGATTAAGTTCTATAATTTTATCTATTTTCATTCTTTCTCCAGTTATTTATTCATAATTACTAAGCTTTTTAAAATTGCTAAAGATGTATTTAATTGATTATCATCTAATAAATCATCTTTTGAAATCGTTTTTTTAGTTTCATCTTTTAAAGCTTTTTCTTCTTTTTTAATAGCATCTTTTGTTTCATCAACTTTTTGAAGTTCACCTTCAAGATGTTTTTTCAAATCAGCTTCTTTGATTTTAAATGAGTTATCATCATTTTGAGTAACTTTTCCAGCATATGCTGTTACATCAGGAGTTACTCCTTCTGCTTGAATAGTTCTACCACTTGGTAAATAATATTTTGCAATAGTTAATTTTATATTTTCTGTTCTACTTTCATTTATTGGAAGTACTGCTTGAACTGAACCTTTACCAAATGTTTTTTCACCAATGATAACTGCTCGTTTATGATCTTGTAAAGAACCACTAACAATTTCTGAAGCAGAAGCTGAACCTTCATTTACTAAAACAACTAAAGGAAGTTTTGTTTTTGTTCCAGAAGTTGTAGCTTCAAATTTCTCTTCATCTTCTGCATTTCTTCCTTTTTGAGAAACAATTACACCTTTATCAACAAATAAATTTACAACACCAATTGCTTGATTTAATAAACCACCTGGATTATTTCTTAGGTCTAAAATAAGTCCTTTTACATTTTTATTTTCTTTGATGATTTTTTCTAAGTCATTTGTAACTTTTTCATCAAAGCTAGCAATTCTAAGATAAAGTAAATCTTCATTTTCTATTTTTTTAGCAAAAACTGATTGGATTTTTATAATATCTCTTTGCATTTTAAATTCTAAAGGTTTTAGTTCACCTTTTCTTACAACAGCAATTGTTATATTAGTTTTAGGTTCACCTCTCATTAAAGTTACTGCTTCATCTAAAGTCATACCAATAGTTGATGTTTCATTGATTTTTAAAATAATATCACCAGATTTAATACCAGCTTTAAATGCAGGAGTATCATCTATTGGAGAAATTACAGTTAAAGCACCATCTCTCATTCCAACAGTAATACCAAGTCCCCCAAACTCACCTTGAGTTTGAATACTCATCTCTTTTGAAGCTTTTTTATCAAGATAGCTTGAATGTGCATCAAGTTCTTGCATTAAGCCTTTTAAAGTTTTATCAACAATTTCTTGTAGTTTTATATCATCAACATAATATTTTTCAACAGTTCCTATAACTTTCGTCAATTTTGATAACGATTCAAATCTCGTTTGTTCAGTTTCTTCTACCTTTTCTTTTGCAAAAAGTGAGTGAGATAGAACTAATGCTACAGTTGTAGTTACTAGAAATAATTTATTCATTTTTTTATAGCCTTTAAAATTTATAGGGAAATATTATACAAAAAAGTTCATAAAAGAAAGTAAGATTTTATCAAAAATTTTGTACCATATCAATTAGTTTAAAAAAAGGTTTTTAAAATGAGTTTAAAAGAAGATGTTGGTTATATCAAAAATGAATTGAGTAGCGAAGAAAAATTTATTGAAAATTTTGTAAAAGGCGAAAGATTTTTTAAAAAATATAAAACATTAATTATTGCAGTTGTAGTTATTTTAATTATAGGTTTAATTGGTTTTACAGTTAAAAAAAGTATTGATAATTCAAATAAACATGATGCAAATATTGCTTTAAGTCAATTTTTAGAAAATGGTGATGAAAAAGCACTTGAAACACTAAAAAATAAAAATGAAAAACTTTATGAAGTTGCGTTATTTTTACAAGCTAAAAAAGATAATAAGATTGCGTCAATAGAACTTCCTTTATTAAAAGAATTAGTAAAGTTTCAAACAGCAACAGCTTCTAATAATATCGAAGAATTAAACTCTTTATCTATGCAAAATGATTTTTTGCTAAAAGAGTTTGCTTTATTTAATAAAGCTTTGATTTTGGTGAATGAAGGAAAATATGAAGAGGCAAAAAAAGAGCTAAGTCAAATTTCTCAAACTTCAAAAGCCTATGAATTAGCAACTTTATTAAACCACTATTTATTAACAAAATAAGGAAAAAATATGAAATATATCTTAGTTTCATTACTGTCAGTTTTTTTATTTACAGCTTGTTCTGGTAAAAAATATTTTGAGCCAGAAGATACAAGTAGTAACATAGAATTAAATGAAAAATCTATTCCTGCAACTATAAAATCATTTAACAAAATAGGTGCTACTTTAGAAGACAATAAAGTTATTACAAAAAATGGAATCTCACAAAATGAACTTCCTGAAGGTTTTGAATTTTTAAATTTAACAGAAGATGGAAGAATTATTGCAACAAACTATATTGATAAAATTTTAATTGGAAATCAAGAAAGAAAAGTAAGCGAAGTAGTTGTTGCAGCAAGTTTAAGAAATGAAAAATTAGCACTTATTTATTCTAATAATTCAATGGAATTAATAGATATAAATACAAATAAAACTCTATTTAAAGAGTATTTACCAATTTCATTAGCAAATGACACAAGAATTACAAATCCTTTTTTTATGGGAAATTTAATTTTATTTCCTAGCTTAAATGGAAGAGTTATAATTGTTTCTTCTGTAAATAATGAAGCAGTTAGAAATATTTCTGTTGATCCAGATAGTCAATTTAATAATATTATTTACATAGGTGTAATTGAAAGTAACCAAACTTTAATTGTTGCTAGTCCAAATAGAGTTGTATCTATTTCACCAAGAGATGTTATTTCTAAAGAGTATGATTTAAGAGATATTATTGTAAACAATAATGATATTTATATAGCAACAATTGATGGTCAAATAATTAAATTAAATGTAACTTTAGATCAAGTTGCAAAGAAAAAGTATAAATATGCAAAAATTCATGCTTTAGCTTTCTCTGACTCTTTATATGCAGTTGAATCTCAAGGTTTCTTAATAAATATAGATGAAAACTTTGATAAAGATGTAATTTATGATTTCAGTTTTGATAATGAAGAAAGAATGATTGCTATTGGAAACAAAATTTATTTTGGGTCTGATTATATAACTTTACCGTAACTATAAGCCTATTTTAGGCTTATAGAAACTCTCTTAAGAAAAATTTCTATTCGCTAAAAACTCCACAAAAACAGTCGCGTAAGAGCCTTTTTGTAAAACAAAATCTAAACTGCAAACTTTTTTTGAAGCATCATATTTACATGAAATATTTTTTGGGAAAACAATTGCTTCTCTTCTATATCCTTTTTCTTGAATATATGAATCATCATATTTTGATTCAATTTTTGAAGCTTCGCTCATTGCTTTAAATACATTTCTTCCTGGAAGTAATCCTGTTGGAATGATTTTTTCATCTTTAAAATCTTTAATGATTTTTTCAGTGATTGTTTTTGGAGTGAAAAATTTGTTTTTTTCTAAATCTAAAAAAACATCTCCATCTAAAAGTTTAAATTCCTCTTTAGATAGTTTTAGTCTTTCAACTAACCAAGCATTAAAAAAGCTACTTTGGTAAGCAGAAACTAACATTTTAGATAATTTCTTATCTTTTATTATCTCTTTGCCATAAACAACATTTTTTGCTTTTTCAATATTATCTACAACTTCTTTTCCAAATCTTTGGTAACCAAAATAGTTTGGCATTCCATTTTTAGAAATTATTTTGATAATTTTTTGAATATGATTAATATCAGAAATTTCAACATCGTAAAGATTTATCTTAAATCTATTTCCTTCTAAATCACCAATATTTAGTTTTTCATTATGTAAAAAAGTTTCTAAAATCTCTATTTTTTTACTTCTGAAATTTTTTATCTCTTTTGAGTATTTTTTAGGAATAGTTATATATTGAGTAGTAGTTGCTCTTTTATCTTTTAATCCTGCATAACCAATTTCATTTGAATACACGTTTAGAAATTTTGCAATTCTATCTATAAGTTCCCAAGTATCACAGTTTGTTTTTTTTATTTTTAAGACTAAGAAGTTACCAGATAAAGAGAATTTTATTGGTTGTTCTTCAACTATAAAATCCTCTTCATTCTGGATAAATTTAAAGTTTAGAGTTTTATCATTTGATGGATAAAATCTCTTTATCAATTTTTTACTCTTTTTAGGTTTTCTTGTTCGTAAACAGTTCTACACTCTGTACAAAATTTTGCAAAAGGTTTCGCTTTTAGTCTTCCTAAAGGAATATTTATTCCGCACATATCACAAATCCCATAAGTTCCTAAAGTGATCTTTTTTAGAGCCTCTTCAATTTGTTTTAATTCATCTAATTGATGATTTGTAATCATCCCTTCGATAAATGAATCACTTACAAGTTCAGCATAATCTAAGTCGTCATTTATGTCTTGCTCTTTTAATTGATCAATATTTTCTCTGCTGCTATTAACATGAGATAAAATATTCTCTTTTCTTTCAAGTAAAATAGCTTTTAATTCGTCAATCTGCGTTTTATTTGCCATATTCTCTCCTTAAATTTGCGCGATTATATCTTTTTTAATATATATAAATGGTTAAAGTGATATAAAAGCTAATTTTTATACCATTTCTTTCAATTTAACGCATGCTTAACTTAAAGTTGGTACAATAATTTTTTGACATAAGGAGTCAATCATTTCTGTATTATCAAAATTTTTCATATTCTTTATTTTAGCCTTTTCATCAATTTTTATATATCTGATTTTATTGAATAACAAAACTAACTATTCATCTAAGATTTCAAAGATTACTAAAAATTCTAATTTTGCATTTTCAAATAATATATTTGAATCAAGATTTAAAGAAAATGAAAATAATAATTCGAATTTAGTTTTGATTCCATTACAAATAAGTTATTTGGATTTTGTATATGAAAAATAGTGTTTTTTTCAATTTCATTTTTTTGCTTTTAGTAAAACATAAATCAAAACATTTTGCTATTTTTTTAATATCAATTTTTATTGTGTTTTTAACTTCATCAATTTTATTTATCAAAAATAGTTTACAAAAAGAGATTTCCCAAGCTTTAGAAAATCAAAGTGATTTTATAATACAAAAAACTATAGCTAATAAAATAAAAGATATTGATACCTCTTTAATAGATGAATTTTATGAAATAAATGGAGTTTCAAAAGTAACTCAAAGAGTTTATGGTCAATATTATTTTATGCCAGAAAATGTCTATTTTACTATTATTGGAATTGATTTTTTTGAAGAAACTACAAATCAAAATTTAAAAGAGCTTTTAAACTTTTTAAATATTTCAAAGTTTTTAGAAAAAGATTCTATGATTATTGGAAATGGTGTTAAAAAAGTATTAGATAAATATGCTTATTTTGACTCTTATGATTTTAAACTTGAAAATGCAAATTCAAAAAATATCAAAATTTTTAAAGATTTACCAAAAGAAGCAAATTTAATAGCAAATGATTTGATAATTATGGATATAAATATTGCAAAAAAGATTTTAGATATTAAACCAGATTTTGCAACAGACATAGTTTTAGATGTTCCAAATCCACTTGAAAGACAAAATGTAAAAGAACAGATTCTTTTAAAAGAGTCAAACATAAGAATTTTGCAAAAGGATGAACTAAAAAAAGAGTATGAAAATATGTTTAACTATAAAGGCGGGATTTTTTTGATTTTATTTATAGTTGTAATATTTACATTTATTTTAGTTTTATATCAAAGATATTCAATGATTAGTTCAAATGATAAAAGGGAAATAGGTATTTTAAAAGCAGTTGGTTGGAGTATAAAAGATATTATAAAACTTAAAATTATAGAAAATTTTATAGTTGCTTTTATGGCATTTATTATAGGAGTAATTTTTGCTTATATTTTTGTATTTATTTTACAAGCACCAGTATTAAAAAATATTTTTATAGGTTTTTCAAATATCAAAAATGATTTTATTTTAAATCAGAATATAAAAGTCTCAAATCTTATTACATTATTTTTATTTTTTATGGTTCCATTTTTAAGTGCAGTTTTAATTCCTGTTTGGAAAATAGCTGTAATTGATGCTACAAAGAGTATGAAATGATAAAAATCAAAAACCTAAATAAAATCTTCTATGAAAATACAAATAAAGAATTTTATGCTTTAAAAGATATAAATTTAAATATAAAAAAATCATCTTGTGTTGTTTTAAAAGGAGTTAGTGGAAGTGGGAAATCAACTTTATTATCTCTTATTGCAACTTTACAAAAACCAACTAGTGGTGAAATTGTAGTTGAAAATGAAAGTATTGCAAAACTTCCTGATTTTCATGCTTCAAATTTTAGAGCGAGAAAAATAGGATTTATTTTTCAATCATTTAATCTTTTTAATGAATTAAGCGTTAAAGATAATATTAGTCTTCCTTTAATTCCTCTTGGATTTTCTCAAAAACAAATAGATGAAGAAGTAATAAGCACTTTAAAACTTGCAAATATTTTACATAAAAAAGATGAATTAGTCTCAAATCTTTCAGGTGGAGAAAAACAAAGATGTGCAATTGCAAGAGCTTTAGTAAATGATTGTGAAATAATACTTTGTGATGAGCCAACTGCAAACTTAGATTATGAAAACTCTAAAAATTTTATAGAGATTTTAAAAGAGTTAAAAGAACTAAAAAAAACAATTATTATTGCAACTCATGACCCAATTTTTGATAATCTTGATTTTGTAGATTCTGAAATTCTTATAAAAAATGGACAAATTTGTGAATAGCATATTTTTATCAAATGAGATAATCATTTTTTTATTTGTACAACTAACTCTTTTTATTCTTTTATTTGTAGCTTTTTATTTTTCGTTTTTTATTATAAAAAATTGGGATTTTAGTAAAACTTCAAATAAACAATATAAGCTAGAAAAAACTTCATATTTAGTCATTTTAATCATAACATTTACACTTATTGTAAAAATATTTTTATTTCTTTATTTTGCTTATACTTTAGACAATTTGTCAAATGTTGTTCCAGGCGCTATGTGTGCTGCTGGAATTGTCGGAGCAAATAAATATGGACAGATAAATTTATTTCTCAAAATTGTAATTTTATTTTTTATAGGAATTTGGCTTATTATAAACTCTTTTGATATAAAAGAAAAAACTTATCCATATACGAAGAAAAAATATTTTTTATATATTTTTATTTTTATTTTGTCTATTTCTGAACTTATTTTAGATTTTCTGTTTTTATCAAATATTCCCACAAAAGAGCCAGTTTTATGTTGTTCAGTAATTTTTGGAGTAAATAGTATCGGAAGCAAAATACCATTTGATTTATCAATATATACTCTTTTAATACTTTTTTATATGATATATTTGTTGATAATTTTTCTAAATCTTCAAAAAAAAGCATTTTTAAATTTGCTTACAAATTTTTTATTCTTGTATATGGCGTATTATGCAACTACTTACTTTTTTTCAACATATATATATGAATTACCAACTCATCAATGCCCATTTTGTATGCTTCAAAAGGAGTATTTCTTTGTAGGTTATTTTATCTGGGGAACTTTATTTTTAGGAACTTTTTTTGGAGTAGCAAGTTTTGTTTTAAAATTAATTTTGAAAAAAGATTTTGATTTTATTTATAAATATTCGATTATTTTTAATACTTTATTTGTATTTTTGAACTCTTTTTATGTGATTAGGTATTTTATTGTAAATGGAGTTTTTTTATAAATCCGTAAATTTTACGGATTTATAAATATAATTATTTATTTTCAGTTGTAGTTGTAGCAGCTTTTTCTTCAGTAGCTGGAGTAGCTTCTTCAGTTTTTGCTTTTTCTTCAGTAGCTTCAGCTTTAACTTCTTCTTTAACCTCTGCTTTTACTTCAGCAGCTGGTGCTTTAACTTCTGCAGCAGGAGTTTCAGTTTTTGTTTCAGTAGTTGCTGCTGGTTTTTTTTCTTCTGTACAACCTGTTAATAAAGCCATTAATACAGCTGTCCCTAATAATACTTTTTTCATTTTGCGTCCTTTTAAATATATTTGTTAAAAACAAGTGGAATAGTACCAAAAAATTGTTAATAAATTGTGAAGAAAATTTAATATTTTTAGTAAAAATTTAAAATAGGATAATTTTGATACAATATTTCTATAATAAAATATAAAATGTTTTAATAGTTAAGCATCAAGTTTCAAAAATAGGGAAAATTCGAGTAGATTATAAGTTTAATTTAAAAGTGGAGGTAGTCTCCCTCGAAAATATTTATAAAAGCTCTATTAAATAGAATCTTGTAGCAATATAAATTCTTAATATGTACCAATTTATGTACCAATATAAAAACTTACTATTTACCATAATACTTTACTATTTTAATAAAAGTTTTATTATTCAAATGGAACTTTTTAGAGTTGTATGGAAAGAATTATTATGTAGAAAAGCCTTAAAATAGACATTTTAAACTAACGATAAAGAACTTTTATCTTATATAAACTTTCGTCCAGTATAATTTCAATGGTGCTAAAATGTAGCAGTAAGAAACACTTAGTTAATTTGTTATTAGCCGTAACAAAAAGTAACTAAGTGTTTAAGGTTTAGAATTAAATTATATGTAACCCATTCTAATTTATATTAATTCAATATTACATTGTCATATTATGAAAAAAGAATAGTAAAAGTCAAGATTTTATATGAAATATTGTATAAAAGTAACTAGCTAATTACAAAAAGTTACATATTTTAACTTTTAATAACAATAGATAATAAAATATCTTTAATTTATCAAAAGGATAAATATGGCAAAACAAGAATTTAAAGCATTAGAAGAAAAAAGAGAACATTCTCGAAAAATGAGAATGAAAGAATTAAGTAAATATGTAGGTATTCCAAAAAGTACCCTTTACCTCTACATCTCAAAAGGTCGATTTTCAGGAATTAAAGTAAGTGAAAAAGTAGTTGTATATGATGTTGCAGAAGTTGAAAAAGCATTATTTGGAGATGTTGCATAATGAACTCTTATACTACTAATAAACTCAAAAGAGTATTATCATTAATAATTGATGATGTAAATGAAAATGATTTAACTCATTTATTTTATAAAGATATTAATTCTAATTTATCAGATGATGCAGTGATAGAGATTAAAATAAAAGAAATACAAGCTAATATAAAAGATTTAGAGTGTTATTCTAGTTTTGAACTTTATGTAATAATCGCTAAATATTATAAATGTGATAATTTAATTGATTTGGAGTTATTTCATTCTATTTTATTTGATAAGGTACAAAATGAAAAAAATACCTCTAAATAAAACAGATATAAAAATCTTATCTATGGCTTTAAATTATGATGATAGAGTGCAAAATCATTATTCAAAAGAAATGTTTAATTGTCATTACTTATCTGATTATGTTTCAAAATTAAGAATGAAATTAAGCAATTATTTTAATGAAGATGGCTTTTCAATAATTGAAACAGAAACACACTACATAACAAAATCAGATGGAACAAAAGCAACTATTGGAATTTATAGAATAAGTAAAAAATATTATTCTAAGATAAGAGAGCTAGTAAACACAAACAAGCCAAAAAATAAGATATTTTCTCTTTAAGTTTAGAAAAAATACCACTTACAATGTATAACAATGTAATCCAAGCACTTAAAGAAAAATGTTATCACAGTAACAGCATAAAGCCCTTATATCGTAGGGCTTATGTTGATTTTAAAATAAAGGTTTAAGAAATGATGTTCTTAATGCAATGGAAATTATACAATGAATGTACTTATAGAACTAGAAAACTTTATCAACGAGTTTAATTCAAATAATAATGAAGATTTTTCAATAGACAGCTTAAGGATAGATTTTAGTAAACAGCATAAGAAAGAGCAGTTGGAACAATTAGGGAGTTGGAAAAAGCTACAAAAAAATTCTAATATCTTACACAAATTAAAAAAGCGTTTGATTGATGAAGAAATTACAAGCGTGATGAGGTTAGAGAAATATAATATCTACTATTACAACAGCAACAAGGACAAACCAAGATACAGAATAGCTACTATGGTTATATTTGGATTGTTTCAATATAAAACTGATATGAGTAAAAAAACAAATATACCTCAACAATTGGTTACAAAAATATTATCTATCTTGAAAGATATTTCTAATATTGATTTATGCTTAGATATGAAGCAAAAGCCAAACATAGAACTATTAAAAAATCATTTCAATTTAAAAAGATTTGTAACAAAAGATGGAGTTGTTACAGATACTTATTATATCAATAATCCTAGTATCTCAATGATAGATAAAATCTGTATTTATGATAAGGCATTAAAAAATAAATTAACTGGTATTTTATGGAGGATTGAAGTAACTATCTCAATTCCTAATATCAAATACTTAGCTTTACCACTTCACGAATTTAAGCAAATTACAGATTTAGCAAAAGGTAATTAATGACTAAGCAACAAGTAGAACAGAAAATAAAAGAGCTATTGGAAAAAGATAAAAGATTTATTGGTGCAACTATTGAAATAAAATTCAAAGATAGAAAGAAAAAGAATACTAAGTAAATATTATAATATTTGTAAAATATTTTAAATAGGTGGTTGATTTGTATGGATGAAAATCAAATAAATAAAGCAATAAAAGAAATGTTATCAAAAGATAAAAGATTTGCAGATAAAAATGTAAAAGTAAATTTTGATAGTAAAGCACTAGACAAAGAGATAACTAAAGAAGTTAATTCATTAAAATTATTTTTAAATAAAAAGATAGGTTAATTTTTCTAATATTTATAATATTTTGACTTATTTTTGAGTAGAATATTCGCAAGTTTTTAACTATTACTATCAATGGTATAGGATATTAATAACAATAGTTACACAAATAAACAAAGGAGTTAAGGATGATTAATTTTATAATGGTTATTATACATATACTGGCGTTTTTATTTTTTTTACCAGCATTATTAGTAACTATACCATTACATATACTAATTGTAAAAAGTGGCTTAAAATAAAATTCAGTAAAAGCTCTCTAATTTATAAAAGTAAATAATTCAAAGGAAAAAAATGAAAAGATTATTTAGGTCGAAATTTCTTGGTATAAAATCAAGTAGTATATTGTTATTATTTCTAGTAAATAATTCTTATGCTAAAGAAATTGAATTACCCAAAAATAGTGGAGATAAAGGAAATTATTATTTGGTAAATGTAGAAAAAACAGGTAGTACATTCACAGTGCTACATAAAAGAGTAGGTACCTATGAAACTGTATATTCAAAAACAGAAATTAATTGTTCAAAAAAACAATTTAAAGGATTAGGAGAAAGCGAAATAGGATTTGAAGAAATTACACATTATAAAGGTTCAAATTGGGTTGATATTTTAGATGGTTCATCGAAGGCATATCTAGTAAATTATATTTGCAAAAATTATAAATAAAATTATTAGAATTTAAGTTTATACATAATTTTGTTTAGTTTAAATATAAAAAGAAGTTGCAAAACTTTCAATAATAGTAACCTAAATGGTATTAAATGGTTGCTACTTGATAGGTAGGGGAATCTTCAAAAGATACAGTTCTAAGTCCTTATACTATCGGTGTGTTCATTTTCTTAATAACGCTTCAATACCTTTAATTAAAAGGTGTTAACTCAAGATAGTGTTTATCGGCTCTAAACTATCATAAAACCGATATTAAACACTAATAAAGCTACACGTAGTTTACACCTATGAAGCTTCACAAATTTGTGAAGATTAAACATTCATAATATGAATAAAATCATATTATAAATTGGAGTAGCCAAAATAGATACTTTAAAAATTGAAGTGAATAAAATGGCTATTATTAACTTAAACTATTTTAATACTCAATTTTTTAAACTAAGGATATAATCACTCCAAAAATTCATCAAAGGGATTAATTGATTTATATAATCGCTTTTATGTGTATAAGCTCTAACAACTTTTGATTTTTCGTGATGGTCTAATGCTCTCTCTTTTGTTTCAAAGCTAAAATTACTATCAATATCTAAAGTATCAATCAAACTCCTAAAAGTACCTCTGAAACCGTGCAAAGTAATTTTTCTACCGTTTACTTCATCATCAAACCCCATAATTTTTAATGCTTTATTTGGACTTTCTACATTTATTGGAGTTCTATTATTTGTTCCTAAAAAGATAAACTTTTGATAACCCGTATAGCTTTTTTGTTCATTTAAAATATTTATAACTTCATCAGTTAAAGGCATCCTAAAATCATCAAAATTTTTATCTTTTACTTTCATTTCATCTCTTGAGATAATTAGAAGTTTGTTATCAAAATCAATATTACTCCATTGTAAATTACATAAATTTCCTGCTCTTAATGGTAAATGTAAAACCAATTTCAAAGCATTTTTTACTGAATAAAATCCTTGATAGTTATAAATACTATTTACTAAATCTTTTAAATTTTCTTTTTCTGTGATTTTTGGATAGCTAATTACTTGAGATGAACTAATAATATGAGTTTTATTTATATCTGATAATAGATTTATTTCAATATAACCTTTTGTTTTTGCATAACTATAAATACTTTTTAAATATCCAAATAATTTAGAAGCTGTAACAGGTGCTGTTTTATTTTTTTCAATTAGTACATTTGTAACATCTTGGATTTTAATATCTTTTATTTTTTTATTTCCAATAAAAGGCAAAATATCATTTTCAATTCTTGTTTTCTTCCATTGATATTGAGCTAAACCACTTTTTGATTTTTCCATCTCTAACCATTGAGTAAAGATATTTTTAAAACTGCTTGTATCTTCAATTTGCTTTAGTTCCTTTTGTTCTTTGTAGTATTCAATAGGGTCAATTCCATCAAAAAGAAGTTCATTATAATTATCTCTTTTTTTTCTTGCTTGTTTTAGTGAGACTTTAGGGTAACTTTGAAATGATGTTTTTTTTCTTTTACCGTTATATGTATATCTAAATTTCCAAATTTTAGCATTATTAGGAGTTACTTCCAAATATAACCCTAATCCATCAAAAAGATAATATGTTTCTTTAGTTGGCTTTGCTTGTTTTACTTGTATATCTTGTAATTGATTATTTTTACCCATTAATAGAAATCCTTGTAACAGTATTGGTTAAGGTCTTTACAGCATTTTTTGGTACATAAAAATTCATATTTTTATATTTCTTAGTTTATATGTACCAATTTATGTACCAATAATTATTAGATGATGTTAGAATACATTAGATTAATAATTCATTAAATAGGATTAAAAGTTCGATTTTTTCGTGGTTGTTTGGATTATGTTAGATTATGTTAAATTAGTTAGTGGAGGAGGTAGTCGGACTCGAACCAACGCATGTCGGATTTGCAATCCGAGGCATTACCAGCTTTGCTATACCTCCAACAAAATATTGGATAAGTTAAATCAAATAATGATAAAAAGTTAAATGATTTAATTTTGAAAAAATGGCAGAGAGCAAGGGATTCGAACCCTCGGAGGCGTGAACCTCGCCGGTTTTCAAAACCGGTACAATCGACCAACTCTGTCAACTCTCTACACATCAATGGTGCGAATGGTGAGAATCGAACTCACACTCCGAAACCGGAACGGGATTTTAAGTCCCGCGCGTCTACCTATTCCGCCACACTCGCATTTGGTAAGTCATTTTCAAGTCGTTAAACTCAAAATGGACTGGAAGTATATACATTTTTTTATTTTTTGTCAAGAGTATTTTTTAGAAATTTTAGAATTTATAAAATAGACCAATATTTTAATAAAAAACAAAAAGCAATAAATGTATAATCTAAGCATATTATTTAATGAAAATCAAAAGGATTAGAAATTGAGAAGTGATGAAGTAAAAAAAGGATTTGATAGAACTCCACATAGATCATTATTAAGAGCAACTGGCTTAAAAGATGAAGATTTTGATAAACCATTCATTGGTGTTGCAAACTCTTTTATAGAATTAATTCCAGGCCATTTTTTCCTAGATAAAGTATCAGCTATTATAAAAGAAGAGATTCGTGCGAATGGTTGTGTACCATTTGAATTTAATACTATTGGTGTTGATGATGGTATTGCAATGGGACATGATGGGATGTTATTTTCACTTCCTTCAAGAGAGTTAATTGCAAACTCTATAGAAACAGTTATGAATGCACATAAATTAGACGCAATGATTGCTATTCCAAACTGTGATAAAATTGTACCAGGTATGATTATGGGAGCATTAAGAGTAAATGTTCCAACTATTTTTGTAAGTGGTGGACCTATGCAAAAAGGTTATACAAAAGATGGAACACCAATTGATTTAGCAACTGCTTTTGAGGCTGTTGGGAAATTTGAAGCAGGTGATATTAGTGAAGAACAATTAAAAGATATTGAATGTAATGCCTGTCCAAGCGGTGGTTCATGTTCTGGAATGTTTACAGCTAACTCTATGAATACACTTATGGAAGCTATGGGAATTGCATTACCTGGAAATGGAACTATTTTAGCTTTAACGCCCCAAAGAGAAGTTTTATATAGACAAGCTGCTAGAAGAATTTGTGAAATTGCAAAAGATAAAGCATCAAGAGAAAAATATAAATTAAAAAATATTTTAAATGAAAATGCAGTTAAAAATGCTTTTGCTGTTGATATGGCAATGGGTGGAAGTTCAAATACAGTTCTTCATATGCTTGCTATTTCAAAAGAAGCTGGTGTTAATTTTGAATTAAAAGATATAAATGCAATTTCTAAAAGAGTTTCTCATATTGCAAAAATTTCTCCATCTTTATCAACTGTTCATATGGAAGATATAAATAAAGCTGGTGGTGTAAATGCAGTTATGAAAGAGATGACAAAAAGAGGTAATGATATATTAGCTGATAACCTTACTATCTCTGGTGAAACTGTATTAGAAAAAATCAAAGATGCATATATCAAAGATACAAATATCATTCATACTATTGATAATCCATACTCACAAGTTGGTGGATTAGCAATTCTTTATGGTAATTTAGCCGAACAAGGTGCTGTTATTAAAACTGCTGGAATTACAGGTTCAAGAGTATTTACAGGAACTGCTGTTTGTTTTGATGGACAACCTGAAGCTATCAAAGGAATTGTAAGTGGTAAAGTTAAAGCAGGGAATGTTGTAGTTATTAGATATGAAGGTCCAAAAGGTGGTCCTGGAATGCAAGAGATGTTAGCACCTACAAGTCTAATCATGGGAATGGGATTAGGAAGTTCTGTAGCACTTATTACTGATGGAAGATTTAGTGGAGCAACAAGAGGAGCTTCTATTGGTCACGTTTCTCCAGAAGCAGCAGAGGGTGGAATGATCGGATTATTAAAAGATGGTGATGAAATTCATATTGATGTTGACCAATATATTTTGTCTGTAAATTTAAGTGATGAAGAAATTGCAAAAAGAAAAGCTGATTTTAAACCACTAAAAAAACCATTAAATTCATCTTGGTTAGGTCAATATAGAGCACTTGTTACAAATGCAAGTAGCGGAGCAGTTTTAAAAACTGATTTATAGTAAATTGGGCAAAATAGCCCAATTAAATTAATAATTTATTAACTATTTATTCAAAAATAGTTTACTTTTTTGCTTTAACATATCATAATAATTTATTTAAAAAAGGATATAAAAGTGAAGAAAAAACTTTTACTTATTTCTACATTAATAGCAACTCAACTTTTTGCAAAAACAATAGAGTTAGAGATGATGGAAAAAGATCCACAAAGAGTTACTCCAAATTCAACAAGCGAAATCTTATCATTTAACAATAGTATAAAAGATTCTATTCATTCTATAGTAAATATATCTGCAAAAAAAAGTGTTGATTCAGATATGGATAGTTTACCTTTACAGATGTTTAATGATCCATTTTTCAAAAGATTTTTTGGAGACCAATTTGGAAATCAATTTAAACAAAATAGAGTTCAAAGATCATTGGGTTCAGGAGTAATTGTTTCAAAAAATGGATATATTGTTACAAATAATCATGTTATTGAAAATGCAGAAGAGATTACAGTAACAATTGGTGATGATACAACTGAGTATAATGCAAAATTAATAGGAAAAGATGCAGATAGCGATATTGCAGTAATTAAAATAGATGTAAAAACGGATTTAACTCCTATTAAATTTGCTCATTCAAGTAGTGTAATGCTTGGGGATGTAATTTTTGCAATTGGAAATCCATTTGGTGTTGGAAGTACAGTTACTCAAGGTATTGTTTCAGCTTTAAATAAAAATAAAGTTGGAATAAATAAATATGAAAACTATATTCAAACAGATGCTTCTATAAATCCTGGAAATAGTGGTGGAGCACTTGTTGATAGTAGAGGTGCATTAATTGGTATAAATACAGCAATTATTTCTAAAGGTGGTGGAAATAATGGAATAGGATTTGCAATACCAGTTGATATGGTAAAAGATGTAGTTGAAAAACTTGTAACTGATGGAAAAGTTGTAAGAGGGTATCTAGGTGTTGTAATAGCTGATTTAGATAAGGAAATGCAAAAAGTTTATAAAAGAAAAGAGGGTGCATTAATTTTAGATGTATCAAATGACACACCAGCTTCAAAATATGGTTTAAAACGAGGGGATTTAGTATATGCAATAAATGGTAAAGCTGTAAAAGATAGAACAAGTTTACAAAATACTATTGCATCATTTAAACCAAAAGAAAAAGTTAAGTTAGATATTGAAAGAGATGGCAAAGATATAACATTAAACATTGTTTTAGAGGATAGAGCAACTAATCTTGGTCAAACTCCAACAGCAGAAGGTAATCTTTTCTTAGGTGGATTAAAACTAAGTGCGATTGATAGTGTTACTCAAAAACAATATAGATTGTCATCTGATACAATTGGTATACTGATTTCAGATGTTGAACCAAAATCTAAAGCTGAAAAAGCTGGTTTTGAAGCAGGAGATGTTATCATTCAAATAGAAGATGTAGAGATTAAAAATTTTGCAAACTTAGAAAATGCAATAAAAAAATATGAGAATAAAAATAAAAGAGTTTATGTAAATAGATATGGTCAAACGATTTTATTTATTATTCAATAAAAAGGATTTCCCATTATTAAAGTACTCATGATAGAAGATGATTTAGAATTAGCTCAAATCATTACAGATTATTTAAAATCATTTGATATAGAAATTACAAATACAGATAG